>JAWVYR010000273.1:0-3731 GCA_033722635.1 Balneolaceae bacterium
ACCGACCACCACGCTGTCCGGTTCGAAATAGACAATAGTTGCTTCGGGAACGGTGTATCCTGCTGCATGGAAGATCTTGGAACCGATCACTTCGGCACCCGTAGCCAACTCCGGATAGTTGTAGCCGTCAAATTTGATGAGATAGCGATCACCCTTCGAATCCCGGATAAAAAACCCGGAGGTTGCCCCCGATAGTTTGGCCCGGAAGATCGTCCACTTGCTACCGGTATCCGGCGGTACCGTATTGGGACCCCGCCTGATCTGATCGACCGTCATCGGATAATAAAAATCACGGTAGGTATACCAGCTCGATTCCGGCGGTTCATCCAGATGGTTGATGTTGTCGGCCTGCCGGGAACCGGCTATTCCCGCTGCTTTACCGATGAACCGGAATGTGCGATTCAGATCCAGGGGTTTCTCCATCTGGTGAAAGATCGTGTTGTTGATCCGATCCCACCATTGGTAGGCCGGCGCTTCGAATGGTCGGTCGATGCGGGCAGTATCGGGATCAAAGGTCTTGATGGTTTCCAGCGTATAGGGCCGGGTGCTCGAACAACCTGCCCCAACCAATAATACGACCCAGAGAATACCGGGCAGGATACGCCTGATCATTTCTTTCGTTATTTCGAATCGGAACATCATGAACTGATGGTTAAAAATTGGGGGAGATCGAAAGAATGAATCGTTGACCCTCTTTGCTGAAGGCAAACTCCAGCCTGAACGCCAACCCTTTGCCCCCCAATGCGTGAAAACCGAATCCGTAATTGCCGTGAAACCGGTCGAGTGCTATGTCGCTGAAATCATGGAATACCTGCCCTTCGTCGGCAAACAATACCAGATCGGCGAAGTCCCAGATAGGGTACCGGTATTCAAGCGTAAGAAGCAGCGATCCGTCATCCCGAAAACGATCCCCCCTGTATCCCCTGAGATCCCGGGAGCTGCCCAGGCTCGGCCGATTGTAAAAAGGTATATCCTCGCCGGTCAGCGGCGCCACCTTCCGCACCTGACTTCTGAAAGCCAGCCGCCTGGTGTTCGGAAGAAAGGGCATGGGAACAAACTGCTGCCACTCAAAATGGTAATCCAGGTACCGAAAATCCTGCTCGCCGACCGACTCGTTATAGCCTAAACCTGCCAGAAAACGCGGACCCAGATAGTTTCTGGGGACTCCTTTGGTAAAATCGATCTCAAACTGGGTCCCTAAGCGCAATTCGTTGAACTCCCCTTTCAAGCGGTCCGGAAACGGAATGAAGGGGCCGTCATCTCTCCGGAATTTGCTCTGCCGTATAGTGACGTTTCGAAAAGTGGCTTGCACCCTCATCCCCGATTGCCGGCCGAGGGGGCTACTGTAAACGATATCACCCCGGGCCTCCTCTGTCCAGAAACGCCGCTCATTGTCGAGTTCGGAATCATTGGCCCCATACAGCGCTTCGAGCGGGTCGTTGTAATAGGTGCCTTGGAACTCCAGCTCATCCGGTTTGCTAAACGGCCCGGGTAGGGTATACTCCAAATCGAAATCGTTGAACTCCTCCGATCCGAAGAGAATTTCCGCCCTGATTTTATGATGAAAAGAAGTAAAATCGCGGTGAAAGAAGAGCGCACCGTAGGCCGCTCCGGTCTCCCCTCCGGTCTCGAACAATGGAAAGATGCCGGTCTTGCCCCGCTCCCCGCGAAACAGCGAGGGAAATTTGCGTTCGCCGAACTTGATCGCCCATCCGGCTGGGCGGGTGATCCAGTGAAACAGATAGGATGGAAAGGCCAGCATGTGTTCTCCGAACGAGCGGGTTGTCTCATAGGGAGTGGGATCGGGCTTCGCCTGGACGGTGTCGATGCTGGCTGAAATTGTAGAATCGGTATGAGAGACCGCGCCCGATCCACGTGCGGGTCCGCATAGGCTCATGAGCAAAAACAGCGATACGGCTGCTATTGAAAGGTAGTTCAAGTTTGATTGTCCGTTCCACATGCCGAGCATATCGTTACTTGCGGGATTAAGGCTGCCAGCTGGTTTCCTGTCTCAACTATACGGATGACTAGTCTGCCGCATTACTTTCAATATTTGATGCGAAATGATAACAATCGTTTCGGTTAAGTTCTATCTGCAAGAACTTTTATTTATTTACGAATGCTGGGAAGGTCTTCTTTTGTTATTGAATGCTGTACGAGAAGATGCAACAACCGCATTCGTATAACCAGTCAGTAAAACCAGTTTCACCTAATCGTTAATTTAATTGAGAGGTAACCATGAAGAAATTACGCATTGCAGCTTATACATCTGTTGCAGTATTATTTTTTGTCGGTCTATCAATATTCGAAGTCAACGCCCAGGAACGGGGAGATGAAAAACCGAGGGTGAGCCCGAACGCCTCTGTCAGCCAGACGATAGGCACCGCCAAAGTCACGATCACCTACGGAAGACCCTCTGTTAATGAGAGAAATATTTTCGGCGGTCTGGTACCGTATGATAAGGTTTGGAGAACCGGCGCCAACGAGGCAACGACCATCACCTTTTCCAAAGACGTAATGATTGAGGGGAAGAAACTTGAAGCGGGCACCTACGGCTTGTTCACCATCCCGGGTGAGAAGAACTGGACGGTGATCTTCAATAATGTTCCCAATCAATGGGGTGCTTTTGATTACGACAGTGCCGAGGACGCCCTCCGGGTGAAAGTCACCCCCCGCGAAGGCCGCAAAGTGGAACAGATGATGTTCTACTTTACCGAGGTATCCGAATCATCGGGACTGGCCGTGATGCATTGGAATGAAGTGATTGTTCCTTTCAAGATATCGGTCCCTCAGTAAAACGTAATTCGAATCATCGATGGATCTCGTTCCGAACCTTGTTTCGGAACGAGATTTTTTAATGTTCAGAACCGAACCCTGAGCTGGCCGTAGAGGTTGAACGGTGGCTGCACGCGGTAGCCGGGGCCCTCCACCGTACCGTCGAAATCGACATCCACCGGTGTCCCCCAGTTAAAATACAGTTTGTCAAAGATATTGTTGAGATGCAGTGAGAACTGCACATTATCCGAGAAGTTCACATCTAGCTGTCCGTCGAGGGTAAAATAGTCGGGCAGCACAAAGGCCGGGTCATTCGACAGCTCCATAAACGATTCCGACACATAGCGGCCGTTGATCGAGATCTTCCACGTACCAGACGGGCGGTATGCGATGCCCGGGTTGATATTCCACTCCGGTGCGAAGATATGTTCCACCTCCCGGAACACCTGCGAAGAGGCGTTCTCAAACCGGCTTACATTGGTTTTCAGGTAGACGGCATTCAGGCGGCCGGTCCAACGGTCGCCCAAGCGCACCTTGCCTGACAGTTCAACGCCAGTACGATAGCTGTCCGGCACGTTTTGCCGCAGGGGTACGTAGGAGTTTTGAGCCAGGGCTCCAACCCGTGATATCTCATTTTCAAAATCCATGTAAAAGAAATTCGCGCTCAGGGAAGCCGCGGGCCCCCGGTACCGGTAACCGACCTCCAGGTCATTCACATATTCCTCCTCCACGATCTCCTCATTCAAAACGGAGTTGATATTGGACTCGTTGATCTCGGAACCGCTTCCCTGCAGTATATCGGTGCGTGTAGGCTCCCTGCCGGTGCGTCCAAACGAGGCATAGAGGGATGAACGCTCATCCAGCGTGTAGGTAACCCCCGCCTTGGGGTTGAGGAAGAGCCAGTCCCTGCCGGCATCGACACTCCTGCCTGGTCCAAGGGAGGTCACGATCGCATC
>JAWVYR010000274.1:0-3696 GCA_033722635.1 Balneolaceae bacterium
AAATTGCCCGACAACCAGAGATTTTCTGAGCAGGGATCCCGATTTACCGGAAGGCATGCGACTTCTCAAAATGGCAGCAGGTGAAAACCGGGAGAGGTACAGCGAGGGGTAGATCCCGGCAAGAATGCCCACTGCAACGGCGCCTAATGCAAGCCAAAAAATAAATATAAAACTGTCCGAAAATGCCAGATGGCTACCGAAAAGCTGATTGAAGTAGGGAATCAACCAAGCGGCTAAAAGGATGCTCATCAGATACGCCCCTATACTGAGCAGCACCGATTCTCCCAGAAACTGACCGGCCACCTGGCCCCGGTGGGCGCCCAGCGACTTTCTGATCCCTACCTCCTTTGCCCGGATCGATACACGCGCCGTAGCCAGATTCACGTAGTTAACACAGGCGATGAAAAGAATGAACAATGCCACCGAACCAAACAGGTACAGGTACTTGCTGTTTCCGGTAAATCCGCGGTTGCTCGTTACCTCGGAAAGGTAGAGCGAGGTCAGCGGTACGGCAAAGAACTCGGTGCTGGTATTTTCGTAATGGTTCTGAACCAGTTTTTCAAACCGTTCGGATAACCGATCGATCGACTGGGCATCCTTCAGCACCGCATAGGTATCGTGAGAATACGATCTCCAGGCCTCCGGCCGGCGGCGATTTTCATGCATCGTATTGAAAGATATCAAAGCTCCAAACGATATGGAGCTGTTTTGAGGTGGATCCTCCACCATCCCGCCGACCTGGAGTACCGTAGTGGTATCATCCTGCAGCCAATAGAGCGACTCGCCGACCGGGTTTTCATTTCCAAACAACGACCGGCTGGCACTTTGTGTCAGTACGATTTTACCGGGAGCATTAAGGGCTTCTTTTTCGTTTCCGCTTACCAATTTGAAAGAGAATACCTCAAAAAAATCTTCTTCCGCATATTCAGCTCGTTCGACCGCCACAAATTCATCGGGATTCAGACCCAGGCGAATGGTTGAACGACTTTTCATGCGAGTCGCATTTTGTACCTCCGGGATCTCCTGCTCCATCGCATCGGCCAGCGGGTAGGGAGTGGAGAGCGATTTGCCGAACGTGCCGCCTCCATAACCCACGGCAACAATCCGGTCCGCCTTTTCATGGAAGGTATCATAGCTAAGCTCCTCGCGTGCATAGAGCGCGATCAGGATGCAGCAGGCCATCCCCACGGTTAGCCCCAGTATATTGATCGTCGTATAGGTTTTATGTTGAGTCAGATTCCGCCAACCGATCTTGAAGTAGTTTTTGAGCATGGGTACGGGTTAAGAGATTAGATAGTGGATAGACGACGCAGCGATTTGAACATTACAACGAAATCGTATTTCATCCCATAAGGATATAATTATCAGCACTAACATAATTTGACGAGAAGGGGAGGCAAAAAGTTTTAAGTGGAAAACGGTTTCAATCATTTAAGGAGCTGAAGGCATATCGATCATAGTCTGGCTTAGTAACCATCATCATAATAATTTGAAGCCCGGGCTCAGGTCCCGGGTTTCAATCCTAAACACGTTTGCAAGCAAACACCATAACACATGCCTACACGTGGAATCCTTCCTGCATATTTTCGGTGACCACGTGTCCGTCGAACAGGTGAATAACCCGGCGTGCATAGTCGGCATCGTGCGGGGAGTGGGTCACCATTACGATGGTGGTTCCCTGCTCGTTGAGTTCGGCCAGCAGCTTCATCACCTCGTCGCCGTGGTCGGAGTCGAGGTTACCGGTCGGCTCATCGGCCAGGATCAACTTGGCGTTGGCTACCACGGCCCGGGCGATCGCCACCCGCTGCTGCTGTCCGCCGGAAAGCTGCTGCGGAAAGTGGTTGCGGCGGTGCATCATGTTCATCCGCTCCAGAGAGGCCTCCACCTTCTCCTTACGCTCATCGGAATCGACCCCGAGATAGAGCAGCGGCAGTTCCACATTTTCAAAGACGGTGAGCTCGTCGATCAGGTTGAAGCTCTGAAATACGAAGCCGATGTTGCCTTTCCGCAGTTGGGCCCGTTCCCGCTCGGAATGGTCCGATACCTCATGGCCAAGGAAGTGGTACTCCCCTTCGGTGGGATTGTCCAGCAGCCCCATGATGTTTAGGAGTGTGGATTTTCCACATCCGGACGGTCCCATAATAGCACAAAACTCACCCTCCTTGATCTCCAGGTTGACGTTGCTGAGGGCGGTAGTTTCGACCTCCTCGGTAGTATATACTTTTTTAAGATTTTTTGTCTGAATCATGATGGTTACGTGTTAAGGTGTTAACGTGTTAACGAGTTTATGATTTAGATAAATAACGCGATTAAGTGTAAGGATTCCTGTTTAAAAGGATCTATATATATAAAGCCATCAGCTTTCAGCAATTGGCAGTCAGCTGCAAACCCACAGTTAATTTCAAAAATTCATCTATTCTTATGAGAGATTTCAGGAAACTCAGTGTCTGGAAAAAAAGCCATCTCTTAACCTTATCTATCTATAAGATTACTTCGATATTCCCCGATTCAGAATTATACGGTCTGACAAATCAAATGCGGAGAGCCGCGGTTTCGATAGCTTCCAATATAGCTGAAGGGTGTGGGAGAAATACTCAACCACAGTTTGCCCGATTCCTGAACATTGCATTTGGCTCTGCATCGGAATTGGAATATCAGGTTGTACTAGCTAAAGATTTAGATTTCATAGACGTCAGTAATTTCAAAGAACTATTTCAAAACATAACCGAGATCAAGCGCATGCTGTCGGCTTTATTTAACAAAGTGAATGCTGACAGCTGAATGCTGATTGCTACTCCTGCAAATTCAATACCTCGTTGTCCCCGAACGTATCATAGCTCGAAGTGATCACTTTGTCGCCGGGCTGTAGACCGGAAATCACTTCATAATATTCGGGATTCTGCCGGCCCAGCCGAATCTCGTGACGCACGGCCTGATCGCCCGCTTCATTCACTTTGTAGACCCAGTTGCCACCGGAGGTCTGATAGAAACCACCCTTGGGCAACAGCATCGCTTTTTCCGATTGACCCAGTTCCAGTCGTATGCGGGTTGTCTGTCCGCGGGTCAGGCCGGTCGGCTGTTCGCCGAGAAATTCCATATCCACCTCAAATTGCCCATTTTCCACCACCGGAAATACTTTGGTGATCTCCAGATCGTAGGTGTTGCCGGCAAAGTCAAATGAGCCCTTCAGGCCTCTTTTAATACGGGACAAGTGATACTCATCGATCCCTACCCGTACTTTAAAGCTGTCCAGTACATCGATCTGGCCAATTCGTTCACCCTGGGATATCGACTGCCCGGGATTCAGGTCGGTTGTGGAAAGCTGACCGGTGATCGGTGCCGTAACTATCAACCGGTCGAGAATATTCTGAACTGCCTCCAGGCTGCGCCACATCCGTTCTAGTGACTGGTCGATCTGCTGGAGCTGCTGCTGTGCCCTGATCGAATCCTGCCGGTAGGATTCATAGATGAGATCATACCTTTTTCGTTGATACTGATAATTTTCGCGCGCTTCAATGAAAGCCTGATCCGCAATAAGATTTTGTTCATAGAGCCTACGCTGACGCTCAAAACTCGACCGGTTGATTTCAAGCTGCTGCTCGGCGTTGGCCAGCCGCTCCTGCAGGCTCAGGGAGTTTTGCTCGATATTCAGTCTCGAGTTCCGGGTCTGGTTGATCTGGTCGTAGATCGAGGAGG
>JAWVYR010000275.1:0-3694 GCA_033722635.1 Balneolaceae bacterium
ACAGGAATATGAGACCGATTTCTGGGTCAGTTTTGTAGGTTAGGTGGTTTCCTTATTGAGGGCCACTTACACTACCCCGAACGGAGCACCGGGAGCTGTTGCACCCGGTGCTTTTTTTATGCAGTGAACTATTCGATACCGTGGTCGGGTTGAAAAAACGGGAGCGGGTGAGACTGTACTCTCCCCTCCGGCAAACAGTACTAATATTTCTGTGAGTTTGAACCATGCAGCCAACTTGGAACACCGATAACCTGCCGGACGATCCAAAGTTGCTGGACCGATATATAACGGATATGGAAGGGGGCATTGCGAATCTCCGGCCGGGTACCCGTGCAAAGATCGTCTGGACCGATCCCTTGAACAAAAAGATTACGGATACCTCGCTGGTCTATCTGCACGGCTTTACCGCCAGCCATGACGAAGGCTATCCGGTCCACAAGGCGGTGGCAGCCCGGTACGGTATGAATCTGTATCTCTCCCGCCTGGCCCGGCACGGATTGGAAGACCCGGATGCATTCCGGGGCCTGACCGCTGAACAGATGATCGAATCAGCCCGTTTCGCCATTGCCGTAGGACAAAAGATCGGGCGAAAGGTGATTTTGATGGGAACCTCCACCGGGGGCTCCCTCTCGATCTATCTATCGGCCCGGCAACGACCTGGAGACCTGGAGGCGCTGGTTCTCTATTCGCCGCTTGTCAAACTCAGGGGGATCCGCTCTCTACTTTTGGGCAATGCGGTCGGTCGAACCCTGTTGCGGACTATTCTCGGGCGCGGGTTCACGGTGAGAACCCAATCCAGGCATCCCGAACACAGCCGTATCTGGTATATTCGTTACCGGCTCGATGGCCCGCTGGCGCTGGGCAAGCTTATCGAACAGACCATGACAGGGGATACCTTCAGAAAGATCAATCTGCCAGTATTTATCGGATATTACCGTAAGAATTGGCGCGAACAGGACCGTATCGTATCGGTGTCGGCCATCCAACAGATGAGCCGGCTGTTATCCACGCCGGCAGGGGATCGGTGCATGGTAAATTTCCCCGAGGCAGGGACCCATGTAATCTGCAGCGGCCTCCTCTCGAATGCGGTTGACAGAGTCAAAAACGAAACATTCAGCTTTTTTGAAAATGTATTGGGGCACAAACCATTAGAGAAAAACACCCATTTCTGAATCCAATTCCAATAATTTTACATTTTCCCTGCAGGGATCTATAGAATTATTTGTTTATAAGGATCTATTTTCCGTAATTTACAATGCGCTCAAGTAGCGTCTCTCTTGATGAATAGTCAGGACCTCATACCTGATACGTGTGAGGTCCTATTTTTTTTGAATCTTACCCACCGCATTATCGTATGCCACTAACCGCTTGCAGTTGGCAATCAATGAGAGCGATTCAGATCATCTACTAATTCCTCAATTTCAGGCGCACCTATAGATTTTATTTTATATGTTTAGCGTTGATATACACTATCAGGCAGGAATATACCGAACAACAAATCTCTGAAAATGAAGAATTTCAGCATCAATCATCGACAAGTCAATTCTTTTGACGTACTTGAAATAAGCGGGGAATTGGATGCCCACACCGCCTCTCAGCTTGAAGATTCCCTCAAAGAACTGATCGACAAGAACAATCATCAAATCATCGTCAACTGCAGAAACCTGGATTATATCGCCAGTGCCGGTTTGGGTGTATTCATGGCCTATATCGAGGATGTACGCAGTCTGGGTGGAGATATCAAGTTGACCAACCTGAATTCAAATGTCTACAACGTATTCGATCTGCTGGGTTTCCCCACCCTCTACGATATCCTCGAAGATGAAGAGAAAGCGATAGAAAAATTTGAAGAAGAGGAATAATCACTCAGGAATCCATTGCCAAGTCAGCAAACCAAACATAGCATAACCGTTCAGGCATCCACCCGGCACCTGTCAAGGGTGCGTGATTTCGTAGGCAAACATGCCTCCGATTTTGGATTCGACCAGCAAGATGTCGATGATATCCGGTTGGCAGTGGACGAGGCGTATACCAATATCATCAAACACGCCTACAAAAACGATGAGACCAAATCGGTGGATGTAAAACTTGGATACAACAGCGATGAATTCTGGATTTCCCTGGTGGATACCGGCAATGCTTTCGATCCAAAAGACTATACCAAGCCGGATGTACTGAAAAAGATCAAAAAGAAAGAGAGAGGCGGTGTGGGTGTATTCCTGATTAAAAAACTGATGGATCATGTTGAATATCACAAAAAGGGCTCGGTAAATATTATACGAATGACCAAAAAACTGTAGAGAGAACCATTGGAAAGCAGTACCCTGAATAACGAGGAGTTGCACAGCCGATTTGAGCTGAAGACTGTCCTGGAAACCTCCCGGCTGCTGATCGAGTCGCACGATATCGACTTTGTGCTGAACAACCTGTTGCTGATCATCATGGGTAAACTGATGATATCCAGGGCGATGGTGCTGATCTACCAGCCTGGCGATAATACCTATGAAGTGGCCAAGTCGAAAGGCCGCAACTGTCCCAAGGAGGGGGAATCGATCTCCCTGCAAGTTCCGGAGCAAACCAAAGAGCAGTCGGTGATCCGCCCGGACGACAAGGATATCAAGATGCCCGAACTGATCAAGGGGGATGACAGCTGTACCTTTTTCAATCTTCAGACCAGCAATCACCATCTGGGATTTCTATGCCTGGGATCGAAAGGCACCAAAGAGCCGCTGAAACAGCACGAAATTGAATTTGTTGAAAGTCTGGTGATCATCTCGGCGGTGGCGATCGCCAACTCACGCATGTTCAGCGAACTGCGGCGTATCAACCGGATGCTGGACAGAAAGGTATATGAGCTCAACACGCTGTTTGATCTCAGCAAGGATTTCAACATGATGGTAAATCGCGAGGAGATCATTCGGATCTTCAAGTTCGCACTGCTCGGCCAGATGCTGATTCGGAAATTTTTCTTCGTGCTCGAATATGAGGGAGATCGAAAGATGGTGGCCACCAGTGGTACAAAAGGGGAGCTCGGCGAGGAGGCGATGGAAAAGCTCTATACCCTCGATGAAGATCTGGTTGAGGTGGATGAATCGCTGAAAGAGTCGATTCCCTACCTTGAGAAAAACGAGATCAAAGCGATCATCGGCCTCAAGTTCCAGAATGAAAAGGTGGCGCTCATCGGAGTGGGCGGCCGGGCCAACCAGGAGGAATATACCGAGTCGGATTACAACTTCCTTCAGTCGCTCGGCAACTTGGCCCTGCTCTCCATCCAGAAGACCTATCTGTTGGAGGAGCGAATCGAGAAGGAGCGTCTGGAAGAGGAGGTCACTATTGCACGCAGCATCCAGCAGGGTATGCTCCCTGATCCGATCCCGGAGAGCGAGCAACTGGATATCGCCGCTACCAATATCTCCTCCTATCAGGTGGGGGGTGATTACTATGATATTCAACAGACACCCGACACCAACCTGCTTTTTGCCATCGGGGATGTAACCGGCAAGGGAATTCCCGCTTCGCTGTTAATGGCCAACCTGCAGTCGATGCTGCATGTGCTGCTCCCGGTGGATATAACGCTGGCCGAGGCCACCGCACGCCTGAACGATATCATCTATGACAACACCCCGCCGGATAAGTTTATCACCTTCATCTGGGGTAAATTTTACAAAGACGACTCCACATTTCGCTATGTGAA
>JAWVYR010000276.1:0-3667 GCA_033722635.1 Balneolaceae bacterium
CACTGGATTTGAGAATAGATCCTGAATAAATTGCTTACGCATTTTTTCAGGATGACAAGGTTGGGAAAAGGAGTCATCAATAGCACTGGAATTTATTCCCGTGCGACCAATCTGAGGCTGTTCTAACAGGCGGCTCCTATGGAGCCTTTGTTTGATACGGGTCGTTTTCTACAAACAGGGCGGCGCCTCCGGCGCCTGTGGATCTCCATTCCGGCGCCCTTGTGCCAATTAAAATTCTGTGCACATCCGGGGCTTCAGAATGACATTCGTTGTTTATATATTGAAATCCACAATCCAAAATCCGTAATCCTTAATCCGTTGAACGATCTCGCTGAACAACTCTTCCTCGACGCCCTGGAGGCCTCCTCGCCCTACAGGCTGACCAAAGAGGCGCTGGATGAGCTGAAGTCGGGCAAAGCGTTAAAAGGGAGCCGGGAGGTATATCTGGTCGCCACCGGCAAAGCCTCGGTGGAGATGGCCCGGGCGGTTAGGGCGGGGCTGTCGGGCCGGCTGGCCGGCGGCATCGTCGTGACCTCCTACGAAACGGACAAGAAATGGGAGGGGATCACGTTGCTGAAAGCCTCCCACCCGGTACCGGACGAAACGAGCGTGGAGGCGGGCCGGAAGGTGAAGGCATTTATCGAAGGGATACCGCCCGATGCCGCCGCGCTCTTCTGCATCTCGGGCGGCACCTCCTCGCTGCTCTGCCTGCCGGGGGAGGGGATCACCGTTGAGGAGCTGTCGGAGACCTTCCGCCTGCTCAACAATTCGGGGGCCACGATCGGGGAGATGAATGCGGTGCGCAAACATCTCTCGGCGGTCAAGGGCGGGCAGCTGCTGCGCAGCTTCGACCCGGGCGTCACGCTGATCGACCTGCTGATATCGGACGTGCCGGACGACGATCCGGCGGTCATCGGCAGCGGTCCCACCACCCCGGATATCTCTACATACCAGGACAGCTACCACGTGCTGCTGGAGTATGGCCTGTGGGAAAAGGTGCCGGCATCGGTCCGCAACCGGGTGGAACAGGGGATCGACGGGATCGTGCCTGATACGGTGAAGCCGGGGGAGGATCCGGTGAAAAATCACTCGCAGCGGGTCATCGGCTCGGCCCGCAAGCTGGCGGTGACCGCCGCAAAGCTGGCTGAAGAGGAGGGCTACAATACCTGGGTGGATGACAGCGCCTACAACGATGATGTGGAGGAGGTGGCCTCGAGGATCGGGGAGATCGCGCTGGGAGTGGCAGTGGACCAGGAGATCGAACCGGAGGAGCCGCCGGAATTTCATACCGACATCGATCGGCCGGCGGCGCTCTTATTCTACGGGGAGAGTACGGTGCAGGTGACCGGTGAGGGGAAGGGGGGACGGAACCAGGAGCTGGCCCTGCGCGGGGCGTCGCATATCCGCGGGCAGGAGAAGATCACCTGGCTGAGCGCCGGCACCGACGGCGTCGACGGGCCTACCGACGCGGCGGGGGCGGTCGTGGACGGGTTGACGATCCGAAAGGCCCGCGAGAAGGGGATCCATCCCAACATGTACCTGGATAACAACGACTCCTACCACTTCCACGAGAAGATGGGCACGTTACTGAAAACAGGGCCTACCGGCAATAATTTGATGGATCTGCAGGTCATAATCATTGATTAGATATAATGTTCAAATATCCAAATGTTCAAATGCTCTAAACGGAATAGATCCAGCTAGAAATAATGGTATTGGTCTATTATCTAAAAATGCTCATTAGAATATTTGAACATTTGGTCATTTAATAATTAATTCACCTCTTCTATTTGCATAAAATCGATAAACGATTGCTCCGAAAATTTTGGTTAACTCCAAAGCTTCTTTCATCAACTTTTCTTTTTCGGTCATCTGATTTTCTTTGCAGGATATTAACCTAAGCCAATACAAGGATTCTTTGGCTTCCTTTCGACAGATTTTAATTCGGTAGATGAAATCCTTTTGACTAACTGACTCATTTGCTTCAATATAGTTGGCACCTACCGAACCGGATGATCTGATTAATTGACGCGATAATTCCACATTCGATATCGTTTTCTTTAAAGCATCTACAAATTGGATCACATTGGAAGCATATTGAAACGTTCGCATTTCCAGGTCATATTTTTTATTTGATTTCATAAAATAGATCTTAATCTTTGTTGTTTATATAAAAGATCCTACTGGTAGAAATTCCTTACACTTGTTTTTGGATATTTGGTCATTTAAAAATTTGAATATTATAAATCGATGATTTGGTCTAACCCTCATTTAGCGTGGCTGTTACTGCTGATCCCGGCCCTGATCGCGGGCCTCTGGTGGTACCGCAAGCAGGTCCGTGAGCGGCGGGAGCAGTATTTCAGCGACTCTCTTTTCAGCAAGCTACGTCGCGGCTACTGGGAGCTGGGCGACCGGATTCGCATGATCGCCCTCTATACCGGCATGGCCTTCCTGGTTATCGCGATGGCCGGCCCCAAGGTGGGCACCGAGGTGAAGGAGGTGAAGCGGCAGGGGGTCGATCTGCTGATCGCCCTGGACCTCTCGGCCAGCATGAACGCCGAGGATGTGAAGCCCAGCCGCCTGGAAAAGGCCAAATACGAGATCACCCGGCTGATCGACCGCCTGCAGGGCGACCGGGTGGGACTGGTTGTCTATACCGGCGACGCCTTTTTGCAGGCCCCGATGACGCTCGACTATTCCGCCCTTCGGCTCTTCCTGAGCATTGCCGAGACCGACCAGATGCCCAACACCTCCACCGATTTCAGCGCGGCGCTCTCCACCGCACAGCAGGCGTTCGCCTCGATCGAGCAGGAGGGAGGCAACGGCAGCCGTGCCGCCAAGGTGATGCTGATCATCTCCGATGGGGAGAACCACGGCGCGGGCTACGAAGAGGAATTGAACACGCTGGTGGAAAACAATATCTCCATCTACACGCTGGGGATCGGCACCGTCGAGGGGGCCACCATCCCGATCTACGGGGATAACGGCAGTTTGATCGGCTATAAGCGGGATGAGCAGGGTCAGGTGGTCACCTCGCAGCTGGAGCCGGAGGTGCTGCAGGATATCGCCCGCCAGGGCAACGGCAGCTACTACGAGATACGCACCGGCAGCGCCGGTATCGATCCCTTTCTGGGGCGGCTCGATGAGCTGGAGAAGGGGGAGTTCGCCAGCCAGGAGTACGCCGATTTCAAGAACCGCTACCAGCTGCTCGCGGCGATCGGGCTGGTGTTTGTGGTGGTGTCGATGGTGATGAATAATTACCGGGAGACCGGATAATTTCCGTTAATCGAGAGAATACCCTTCAAGCCTGTTTCAACTGGCGCAAGGTAAATAGCCCAATGTTTTAACGTTGGACGACTACCCACCTCTTGTTCTCCTCCCTCGGAGGAGAGACTCCTATAAATGCTTTATCTAGTGCCTGACCACCAACAGGCGGCTCCTACGGAGCCTTTTATGTGGGATGGGTCGTTTTCTATAGACAGGGCGGCGCCTCCGGCGCCTGTCGAGCCGGGGTGGAGAGTTGGTTAATCGAGAGAATGCCCTTCAAGCCTGTTTCAACAGGCGCAAGGCAAATAGCCCAATGTTTTAACGTTGGGCGCCAGAAGGTCAGTGGGTCCGTAGCAGGCAATATCGATTTGGAAGCAGATGCTGAATAAAATGAATGCTC
>JAWVYR010000277.1:0-3649 GCA_033722635.1 Balneolaceae bacterium
ATCACTTTCTTGGGATGCTCCGGCTTGATATTCGCGGTTGGATATCCGATCTGCTTTCCCCGCTTGTCTCCATGCACCACGGTGCCGTTGAGCATATAGTTGCGGCCCAGCATCTCAGCCGCCAGCTCCACGTTTCCCTCCTCGCTGATCGTATTTCTGATCTTGGTGCTGCTCACGGTTTGTCTGCCCACCTCCTGTTTAGAGACCACATAGGCGCCGAAACCCAGTTTTTCACCCAGCTGTTCAACGGTTTCGATATCTCCCTCCCGGTCTCGGCCGAAATGATGGTCGTATCCGATCACAAATTCGCTGACGCCGATCTTTCCATGAATGAAACCCTCGACAAATTCCTCCGATGTAAGCAGGGAAAAGTCGCGGTCAAAGGGGATTACACAGACCAGATCCACCCCCAAGTCGTCCAGTATTTCGAAGCGTTCCCGCAGGGTGGTCAGCAGCCTGACGCCGTCATCACCCGGGCTGATAATCTCCCGTGGATGCGGATCGAATGTTACGACCACGCTTCGGGCATCCCGCTCTTCCGCTTTGTTGATCACCCTGTTGATGATGGCTCGATGGCCCATGTGCACCCCGTCGAAGGTGCCGACGGTCACCACCGAATTGGGCTGATGATCCACATTTTCAAGGTATTCCAGCTTTCCCATAACTCACAGAGTCGATTGATTGGTGTTACATTTTATCATCGGACCAGTTCCCTATTCAAACTTTATTTCACGCAGGTCATCGATTGTCAGGGCATCGCCGTTGCTGTATGGGCCGATAGCCGTTCGGGTCAAGGCACTCAGGTAGGCCAGCGAATCCAGTTTCTTTCCCAGATCATAGGCGATACTTCGGATATAGGTACCCTTACCGCATTTCACATACAACGTCAGTTTGGGCGGTTCGAACTCCAAAATGCGGGTTTCGTATATCTCCACTATTCTGGGTTTCCGCTTCACCTCCTTACCCTGCCTGGCCAGCTTGTAAAGTCGTTTGCCTTTATGCTTGACTGCAGAGTACATCGGGGGAACCTGTTCCACCTCGCCGCTGAAATGGTTCTCCAGTACCTCATCTATCTTCTCCCTGGTGATATGTTCGAATGGAGCAGTCTCTTCGATTTCCGTCTCGGCATCCCGGCTGGGTGTGGAAGCCCCGAAGGTAACCACCCCTTCATACTCCTTCGGCATCGACTGGATCTGGGAGACGGTTTTCGTTGCCTTCCCACAGCAGATAACCAGCAGGCCTGTTGCCATCGGGTCGAGGGTTCCGGCATGACCCACCTTTCCGGCATTGAGGGATTTTTTGAGATAGTTGACCACATCGAAGCTGGTCCACCCGGAGGGCTTGTCAACCAGCATAAGAGCTCCCTTCGTGTAATCATAATCAGGGGGAGGCGGCTCATTTTGGGAAAATACGGGAAGCTGATCCAGGGAAACCGCCTTGGCCATGAGTGCTACTCCTCTTCATCATCGCTTTGCCGCTCTTCGCGCTCTTTCCGGATCTTTGAAAACAGCCCTTCCATCTTGTTCACATAGTCGGCTGTCTCATCCTTCTTAAAATGAAGCTCGGGAATCCTGCGTACCTGATGCCGGATTTTTCCGGCCAGCTCCTTGCGGATTTCGGGGTTGTGTTCCTCAAGGTTGGCAAAAATGGCGTCTTCATCGCGACCGGGAGCAAACACGCTTAGAAAAACCTTGGCGATCATCAGATCCGGGGTGACCCGCACTTCGGTGACAGTGATGATGGTCCCGGATTTCTGGTACTGCTGCTGTATGATCTTGCCCAGGTCGCGTTGAATGACAGCGCTGAGCCGTTCGGTTCTGATACTCATACGATGGAGGTTCTGGATGGAAGGTATTAAGGAAGATCAGCTTTCTTTCTGGACATCTTCCAGTTTACGTTTCTCCTCGACAACTTCGTAATTCTCAATCACATCGCCGACCTTGATATCGTTGTAATTCTCTATGCTGATACCACATTCATAACCGCTCTGCACCTCTTTCACATCATCCTTGAAGCGCTTGAGGGTGTCGATCTCACCGTCGTAGATGACCACCCCATCGCGAACCACCCGCACCGGGTTGTTGCGTTTGATCTTGCCGTCGGTTACATAACAGCCGGCGATGGTTCCCACGCGGGAAATCTTGAAGATCTCGCGCACTTCGGCATTTCCTACCAGCTGCTCCCTGATCTCCGGCGAGAGCAGACCCTCCATGGCATCCTTGACCTCATCCACAGCGTCGTAGATGACACTGAAGAGACGGATGTCGATCTCCTCCTCTTCGGCCAATTTCCGTGCGTTGGCCGTCGGCCGTACCTGGAATCCTATGATGATGGCGTCGGATGCGGAGGCAAGAAGTACGTCCGACTCGGTGATCGCACCGGCGCCGGTATGAATAATATTCACAGCCACCTCTTCGGTACTCAGTTTCTGCAAGGCCCCCGATATCGCCTCGATCGATCCGTCGACGTCGGCTTTGATAATGATATTGAGCTCGGACACCTCGCCCAGCGCCATTCTCCTCGACAGGTCGTCGAGCGTCAGATGCTTAGTCTTGCGCATATCCTGCTCGCGCCTGATCTGCTTCCGCTGGTTGGCGATCTCCTTGGCGGTTTTCTCATCCTTGG
Organism: Balneolaceae bacterium; assembly: GCA_033722635.1. Taxonomy (GTDB): domain Bacteria; phylum Bacteroidota; class Rhodothermia; order Balneolales; family Balneolaceae; genus JAWVYR01. The sequence continues at coordinate 2,626 of JAWVYR010000277.1, forward strand.
CCACCACCAGCTTGTCTCCAGCCTGGGGAATATCGTCAAAGCCCATCAATTGGATCGGCGTAGAGGGGCCGGCTTCTTCAACCCGTTCGCCAAACTCGTTTTCCATCGCCCGCACCCTTCCGAAACAGGGACCGGCCACAAACGGATCACCGATCTCGAGGGTACCGTTTTTAACCAGTACGTTGGCGACCACCCCTTTGCCCTTGTCAACGCGCGACTCCAGCACTACGCCGTCGGCACGTCGGTCGGGATTGGCTTTGAGCTCCATCAGCTCCGCTTCAATCAATACCTTTTCAAGCAATTCGTCGATGCCCTCCCCGGTTTTGGCAGATACCTCGGCCGACTGGGTGTTGCCTCCATATTCCTCGATGATCACATCATGCTCGGCCAGCTGGTTCTTAATCTTTTCCGGGTTTGCATCCGGCTTGTCGATCTTGTTGATCGCCACTATGATCGACACACCGGCCGCCTTTGCGTGGTTGATCGCCTCGATCGTCTGCGGCATCACGGCATCATCGGCGGCTACCACCAGAATTACGATGTCGGTGGCCTGGGCCCCTCTGGAGCGCATCGCCGTAAACGCCTCGTGCCCCGGGGTATCCAGGAATGTGATCCTTCGCTCCTCGCCGGCATCAACTTCGTATGCACCCACATGCTGCGTAATACCCCCGGCTTCACCCTCGGCTACCTTGGTTTTTCTTATATGGTCCAGCAGCGAGGTTTTTCCGTGATCGACGTGACCCATGACGGTGATGATGGGTGATCTGGGTTCAAGGTCTTCGGGATCATCCTCTTCGATTTCGATCTCCTCGACGACTTGTTCAGCGTCAACAAACTCAACATCCTTGCCAAACTCTTCGGCCACCAGCTCTATCGTGCTGGCATCCAGCCGCTGGTTGATCGAGACCATCATGCCGAGATTCATGCAGGTGGTGATCACCTCGTTGGGCTTCACTCCAAGCAGGTCGGCCAGGTCGCTGACCGTGACAAACTCGGTCACTTCAAGCGTCTCGCCTTCCATCTC
>JAWVYR010000278.1:0-3617 GCA_033722635.1 Balneolaceae bacterium
GGGTTCATTAACACGGAACGTACCGACAAATACGAACCCACCTCCCCGAAAGTTTTCGGGACAGGCTTGTTCTCCTCCCCCCGAGGAGAGACGCGTTGTTATTGTGATGAATGGTTACTCAAACCTACATTTTTTAAACTTCTCTTACCGAACTCCCCTCCATAGGAGGGGCTGGGGGTGGGTTCGGCTGAGGTCGCGATAGATCTCGGGACTCGATTTCCCCCCTGGAAAGGGTAAGGGGGCATTGAGCGAATTTAAATATCCTTCTATTCCTGCCCGACCGGTCTGTATTGTCACTTGTACGACCACCTGTAAAGGCCGGCCAACTGCAAAATGCAGCATCCGGACGGGAAAAACTACCTGTCGGTCAGCGCCGAGACACCGGGCAGGTCCTTGCCCTCCAGGAACATCAGGCTGGCACCGCCGCCGGTGGAAACATGCGAGACTTTATCGGCAAGGCCGGCTTGCTTGATCGCAGAAGCGGAGTCGCCGCCGCCGATGACGGTGGTAGCACCCCCCTTCGTGGATTCGGCCAGTGCCCGGGCGATCGCATAGGTGCCCTCGGCAAAGGGCTCCAACTCAAACACTCCCAGCGGGCCGTTCCACACAACCGTTTTGGCATTCCTGATCACTTTCCTGAATTTTTTAGCCGATTTGGGGCCGATATCCACGCCCATCCACCCATCCTCAATACCTTTTTCATCCACGGTTTTATACGCTGTATCCTTGTCGATCTCCTCGGCAACCAGATGATCTTCTGGTAACAGCAGGTCAACGCCGTGTTCTGCCGCCTTTTCCAGCAGCTCTCCGGCAAGGTCCACTTTATCCTCCTCAACCAGGGAATCACCAACCGGCAACCCCTTCGCTTTGTAAAATGTATAAGTCATGCCCCCGCCGATGATGATCGTATCCACTTTGTCCAACAGGTTCTCTATCACCCCGATCTTATCCGAAACTTTAGCTCCGCCCAGGATAGCCACAAAGGGATGTTCGGGATGGGCAATCGCCTGGGACAGATACTTGATCTCCTTCTCAAGCAGGTAACCTGCCACGGCCGGCTGCAAAAATTGCGGTACCCCCGCCACCGAGGAGTGCGCGCGATGGCTGCTGCCAAACGCGTCGTTGACATACAGCTCGCCGTAAGATGCCAGCTGCTTGCAGAACGCCGCATCGTTGCTCTTTTCCCCGGGATGGAACCGCAGGTTTTCCAGCAGTACGATCTCCTCGGGGTTGGCCTGCCGTATCACCCCTTCGGCCCGTTCACCGATGCAATCCTCGGCAAAATAGACCTGCGAGCGCACCAGCGTCCTAAGATGTTCGGCCACCGGTTTCAGGCTCATATCGGGATCGGGCGAGCCGCCGGGCCTGCCCAGGTGACTCATCAAAATCAACAGCCCCCCATTGGAGGTGACCTTTTTGATGGAGGGGAGCGCCTGAACGATGCGGTTGTCATCGGTAATTCTCCCATCTTCGATAGGGACATTGAAATCCACCCGCATCAATACCTTTTTGCCCCGCACCTCTACATCGTCGATTGTCATCTTTTTCATAGTAAAATAGACCCTGATTCATTAATGGAGACTGAAAATAAGACACCGTATAAAGCTATACAATGAAAAACCTAAAATGGTTCGATACCCTGTTTTTCTGTTCATTTTTCAATAATTTATACACGCTTTATCGGGAAGTATCGATTGTGCATTCCATTCACTCAAAAATCAGTTATGAGCCAGGTATATTTTGATCACGCAGCCACGACACCGCTCGAAGACCAGGTGCTGGAAGCGATGAAGCCCTATTTTTCGGAACAGTTCGGCAATCCCAACTCGACCCATCAGCTGGGCAACAATGCCAAGGTAGCGGTGGAGGAAGCGAGGGAAACCGTTGCACGGGTGCTCGGTGCCGAGCCGGCTGAGATCATCTTCACCAGCGGGGGTACCGAAAGCGACAATACCGCAATCAAGGGAGCATTGCAGGCCAGCCAAAAAGAGAAGGTGTTGACCTCACCCCTGGAGCACCACGCCGTGATCCATCCCGCTGAGAACTGCAAGCGCTTGGGTAAAAAGCCGGTATACCTGGATCCGACCGATCAGGGTAAGATTGAACCCGATTCGGTAGCAGAGCAGATCGACGAAAATACCGCGCTGGTATCCCTGATGCATGTCAACAACGAGATCGGCACGATCAACCCGATCGCCGAAATCTCCGAAATCTGCAAAGAATATGATGTACCGTTTCATTCCGATACCGTTCAAAGCATCGGGAAGCTGCCGGTGGATGTGAATGAGCTGGGGGTTGATTTTCTGAGCATCAGCGGTCACAAGATATACGGCCCAAAAGGGGTTGGCGTGCTGTATGTACGTCACGGGACGCCGTGGCTGCCCTGGATGCATGGCGGATCCCAGGAACGCCGACGCCGCGGAGGCACGCTCAACGTACCCGGGATCGTCGGTCTGGCCCGGGCGATGGAACTGATCGAGGCGGACCGGGGCGATCATGTCACAAAATTCGCCTCCCTGAGAGAACGGCTGACAGAGGGGCTGGAAAAAAACTTTCCCGGTCGGGCGCATCTGAATGTAGATCCTGATCAATCGGTCCCCAATATCCTCAATATCGCCTTTACCGACAGCAACGGAAACGGGCTGGACGGCGACATGTTGATCCTCAATCTTGATATGGAAGGAATATGTGTCTCCAGCGGCTCGGCATGCACTTCGGGGGCCCGAGAACCCTCCCATGTACTGAAAGGCATCGGTTTGGAGCCGGAGATTGCCAATTCCAGCATCCGTATAAGCCTGGGCAAGGCCAACACCGCAGAAGATATCGACTATTTCCTGGAGAAGCTGGATCCCGTCCTGAACCGCATGGCAACCACCGCTTAATCACAAAAGGATATGGCAATAAAACGAATCTGTGTCTACTGCGGATCCCGAGCCGGAAAACTACAGGTCTATGCCGATCATGCGACAGAGCTGGGCCGTAAGCTCGCAAAAAACAAGATCGGACTCGTGTTCGGTGGCGGTTCCGTGGGACTCATGGGCATCCTGGCCGATGCGGTGCTGGACTACGGGGGTGAAGTCCACGGGGTGATTCCGGAACACCTGATGCGCAAAGAGGTAGCCCACCGCGATCTCACCGCCCTGCATATCACCAAGACGATGCATGAACGCAAAGCCCTGATGGCTGAACTCTCGGATGCATTTATAGCCCTGCCCGGCGGCTTCGGTACCTGTGAGGAGCTGTTTGAGACGATCACCTGGGTGCAGCTGAAGATTCACAGTAAACCAATCGTTATACTGAATGTCGACGGTTATTACAGCCCGCTCGCCGAATTTGTTGATACAGCCGTAGATCAGCAATTCATCAAAGCTGATAACGTTGATCTGTTTCAGGCTGTTGAAACTGTGGATGAAGCCCTGAATCTGCTAGGCGTCACCCATGCTGAAAATTAATATTCACCTGATGCTTCTGGTTGCTGCTATGTCCCTGTTTGTTGCCTGTGGTTCGCGATCCGCCAATCTGGAAAGCGAGGACCTCTCCGTGAATCCGCTCCCCGAATGTCCGGACAGCCCTAATTGTGTTCGGGTGACCCGAGCGGTTGATCAACCGCTGGAGAC
>JAWVYR010000279.1:0-3570 GCA_033722635.1 Balneolaceae bacterium
CCTCCCCGTCGATCGCCATACCGCCGGCCTGTTCAATCACGAAGCTCAGCGGATTGCATTCATACATCAGCCGGAGCTTCCCGTCGGGATATTTGCTGCTGTGGGGATAGATGAAGATTCCTCCCTTCATCAGGGTGCGGTGGATATCGGCGACCATCGAACCGATATAGCGGGCGGTATAGGGGCGGCTGGTCTCCTCATCCTCCACCTGGCAGTACTTGATATACTTTTTCAGCCCTTGGTCCCATGAGTTGTAGTAGCCCTCATTGATGCTGTAGATGGTGCCGTACTCCGGCATCTTGATGTCGTCAAACGAGAGGATAAATTCACCGATGCTCGGATCCAGCGTGAAGACCGATACCCCGAGACCGGTTGTATAGACCAGGATGGTACTGGAGCCGTAGAGCACGTAGCCCGCGGCCACCTGCCTGACACCCGGTTGCAGTGCCTCCTCCTCGCTCAGCTCCTTCGTATCGGGATGTTCGCGCATATAGATCGAAAAGATGCTGCCGATCGATACATTTACATCGATATTCGAAGAACCGTCCAGCGGATCCAGGTAGACAATATACTTGCCTCCCTGGTTGTCCAACTCCACAATCCCGTCATTCTCCTCCGAGATTACCATGCAGGTGATATCGGACCGGTCCAGTGCCGATAGCAGCTGTGCGTCGGCAAACAGGTCCAGTTTCTTCACCGATTCTCCGTGAATATTTTCGGATCCATCCTCGCCCAGGATGTTGGTGATACCTGCCTTGTTGACCTCCCTCGAGACGATTTTCGCCGCCAGCCCGATATCCCTGAGAAGCTGGGACAGGTCGCCCGTTGCTCCGGGGAATTTATTCTGCGACTGGATGATAAACTCCTCAAGGGTGAATACCCGGTTTCTTTTCCGTTCAACCATAGCCTTATTTTTTTCGATTAGTAAATTAAAAAGAACCCGGCAGGCAATCAGGCCGATCCGGATCTATGCTTTTCCCTTGTCAATGTTTTATAAAGTTCTTCGGCTTTTCGCTTAAGCTCGTCAAGTGTGCCGTCATTTTCAATGATAAAATCGGCCTGGTCGGTCAGCTTGCTGAAATCCTGCTGGCTTTCGATGCGATCGCGCACGTTCTCCCCCGCCACATCGTCGCGCTCGCTCACCCATTGTACCCGTCGGTCCTCATCAGCCAATACCATCACAATATAGTCAAATTCTCCCGGACGGAGATTCTGCAGCAGCAGCGCCGCCTCAAAGACAAACAGGTCGTACCGCATCCGCTCGGCTTCCTCGACGTGCCGGCGGGTGGCAGCCGGAATTTTGGGATGTACGATACGGTTGAGCTCATCCACCCGGTCTTTCCTGAACGCCTGGTCGGCCAGCCAGGCCCGGTTCAGCGATCCGTCGGGCTTGAAACTCTCCTCGCCGAAGGTCTCGGTTAGCTGCTGCCTGACCTCCGGGTCATTCACCATTATTTTCTTTGCGAGGTCATCGGCGTTAAGTATATAGGCCCCTTTGGATTCCCATACTTCAGCCACGGTCGATTTTCCGCTTCCGATTCCGCCGGTCAGTCCCACTCTAATCATTCTTATTCTTCGGATTCAGAGGTTGAAATTTGCATCAGGTAGGCTTTGATAAACTCGTCCAGTTCGCCATCCATCACGGCATCCACGTTGGAGGTCTCATGCTCGGTGCGGTGATCCTTCACCATGTTGTAGGGATGGAAGACATAGGAGCGGATCTGCGAACCCCATTCGATATCCTTCTTGGAAGCCTCCACCTTTTGTTTCTCCCGCTCTCGAATTTTCTTCTCCAGCTCGTAGATCTTGGAGCGAAGCAGCTGGCGGGCCTTCTCGCGATTCTGCATTTGCGAACGCTCCTGCTGGCACTCGGCCACCACCCGCTGCTCGGAGCCGTCGGAGAGCTCCCCCTCCCAGATCAGCCGTACGCCGGTCTCCACCTTGTTGACGTTCTGCCCCCCTGCCCCGCTGGCGTGAAAGCGCTGCAGCTCGATCTCCCCTTCGTTCAGGTCGATCTCGATAGAGTCATCCACCAGTGGGGAAACAAAGACCGAACAGAAAGAGGTGTGCCTGCGCGAGTTGCTGTCGAAGGGCGAGATGCGCACCAGCCGGTGCACGCCGCTCTCCGCCTTCAGGAAACCGTATGCGTACTCCCCGCTCACCTCGATGGTGGCGCTTTTGAGCCCGGCCACATCCCCCTGCTGGTACTCGATGACCGATACCTCATAATCGTTCTTCTTGGCCCATCGGGTATACATGCGGTAGAGCATCTCGGCCCAATCCTGGCTTTCGGTACCCCCGGCACCCGGATTGAAGGTGACGATCGCATCACGGTGGTCATCTTCGCCGCGCAGCATATTCTTGAATTCCAGCTCCTCGATCCCCTTCTGGAGCTTCTCGATCTCGGCATTGATCTCGCCGGCCACATCCTCTCCCTCCTCGAGGAACTCACGGTACACCTCGATGCTGTCGCGGAGCTCATCGAGATCGTCCCATCGCTTTACCAGATTCTTTTCATGATCCAGGTTCTGCATGATACGGCGGGCCGAATCCGGATCGTTCCAGAAGTCGGGGTCCTGGGTCTGCTCCTGGAGCTCGTTTATACGGACGATGCGCTGATCGTAGTCAAAGATACCCCCTTAGCGCGTCCAAGCGCTCAAACAGGGATTTAATTTTTTCGGTGTCGACTGTAGATGTACTCATTTATCAGTGTGTCAGTTGTCAGTGATTAATTACTTGGTGAGTTTGCCGATGAGCACGCCGATAACCACCCCGCCGATAAAGGACATCAGCACCCCTTCCTCGGGATGGGCACGCACGTAGCGGCGGGCATTGCGGTAATCCTTTTTAATCTCATCTTCCAGCACCTGACGTTCCTCTTTCAGGCGGTCGACCAGCTCCTCAAATTGCGAGAGGTCTATTCTTCCCTTTCCGTCAGAATTATCCGACTTGTCACCGGTTTTTGATTTCTTCTCTTCAGCCATAATAATACCCATTGGTTTTGGTGGATAGTAAAGATACGAATTAAAGTTCGAATCTCATGTTCGGTTGCCCTCATCTTTTAAGACACGATTCAGGCCTGATTCATTTCATTTTTGATGCGCTTCAGAAGCTTCAGGACCGATTTTACCTGACGGAAAAAACCGTTACCTTTTGCGACTGAATCTATATTTTATCCCGATGAATCAACAACAGATCGAAGAAAAGATCGAGGAGATCCGGGCTGAGTTGGAAAAGAACCCGGGAGATCCCGACCTGCTGAACGAGTTGGGGGTCGGATATCACCTGCTCGGTGAATATGAGGCCGCGATCAACCATTTCCGGAAGGCCCTCGGGGAGGCGCCCGGGGAGGCCCGCATCCATTTCAACCTGGCCAACAGCTATTTTGAGGCAGAACAGGTGGAGAAGGCGGTCAACAGTTACCTGGACGCCCTGGACCGGGATCCGGACCATGTGCCGGCCCTCACCAACCTGGCCGATATCTACGAGCTGGCCGGTGAGGAGGAGCGCTCGATCGAGCTGTTCGAGCATGCGGCCAAGCTGAAGCCGGAGGATCCGCTGGTGCAGTTC
>JAWVYR010000280.1:0-3545 GCA_033722635.1 Balneolaceae bacterium
GCGGGGAAAGAGAGCTCATCCAGGAAACCGGCATCATTCAGCCGGTTGAGGTACTCGATGGAGACCTCGTTTTCAAAGTAGGCAATGACCGCCGGGAAGGAGAGTTCATCCAGGTAACCGGCCTGTTCGAGCTGAGCCAGGTAGCCGGCTGGAACCGAATTTTCATAGAAAGCGATGACGGCCGGAAAGGAAAGTTCATCCAGAAAACCGGCTTCATTGAGCTCTGTCAGGTATTCCACCGGCACACCGTTTTCATACAGAGCGGTCACGCCCGGTGAGGAGATCTTCTCGAGATATCCCAGCCGATTCAGTTCTGCAAGATATTCGGTAATGCTCATATCCAACGCGCCCGACACCGGCGGGACCGGCACCTCCGGCAATTCCGCTATTTCGGGAGCTTCGGGGGCGGGCGCCACGGTACTCCCGGATTCATCGAAAAAGCCGGTGACGGTCTCGGATGTTTTATCGGCAAAAGCCGAGAAATCCCAGTTGAAATACCAAAGCACCGGTATGACCAGACAGATGATGACGGCGAGCGTGCTCCGGAAGCCGCGGCTCAGCGATTCGCGCAGTGTGGGCGATGCGGGCCGAAACTCCTCCGGCAGACGGTCGTCCTCATCCAGCTCCTGGTCGGGATCCAGCCAGTCGAGTTCTTCTTTCAGTGAGCGGGGTTTGGTTGAATACGGTTTTTTCATGGCGTTCCCGGATAGTGTTTAATGTCGTTGTTGCTTATACGCAAACGATCAGGATTGTTTCATATATATGCGGATTCGAGGCTTTCGATTGAAGCATCCCTTCGGCTCACAGCTCGTCGAAAAGCAGCTCCTCCTCGATATCGTTGACCAGGTACCAGCTCTGGCTGGTGCTCACGTAGGCGATGTGAAAGATCCGCTTGTCGTAGGTCCGGATCACGTAGTGGGTGATCAACGCGCTTCCCTTCTTGTCGCGGTAGCACTGGCGGATCTCGGTGATCTTGTGGCTCTCGCCGTTGTTGCGGTCGAATCGGAACGGGGTGATATGGAATTTCAGCTTGTCGGAGTCGAATCCCCGGGTTACGCTGAACACCGTGATCCGTTCGAAATCATCCATCCCCCGCTGGGTCGTGGTCTTCGTCATGCTCTCTCCCTTAGGGCCTTTGAGTTCTCATCTCCTTTATCATCGTCCACCCCCGTTCAGAACAGCTGCTGCTGGTCGCGGATCGCATCGTCGCGCCGCTCGATCAGTTCGGGGCTGTCATTGCGGACATTGCCCACCTTCTTGGCCACCGGGTAGATCTCCAGCTCGTCGGCCGGATAGGGCTCCACGCACCAGCGCTTCAGCTCCACATAGTCGCCGTAATCGGGGTTCAGCCAGTCGTCGTACCGGTCGGGATGCAGGATCACCGGCATGCGGCTGTGCAGCTTTTCCACCTTCTCGTTGGGCGAGGTGGTCAGGATCGTAAAGGTGGGCAGCTTCTTTCCCTCCTCGTTTTCCCACACATCGTAGATGCCGGCCATCGTCATGATCTCCCGGTCCCTGAAGTGGATCCGGTAGGGCTGGCTGGTCCCCTGCTGCTTGTCCCACTCGTAAAATCCGTTGGTGGGCACCAGGCAGCGCCGGGTCTCGAACAACCGGCGGAACATCGGCTTCTCATCCACCGTTTCCGAACGGGCGTTGATCGGCCGCGGGCCGTCATCCGGATCGTCGTAAAAGTGAGGCACCAGCCCCCAACGCAGCTTGTAGAGCAACCGTTGATGCCCCTCCCCCACGAGAGCGGCCGGCTGCTGCTGCCGGGGAGCCACGTTGTAGCTCGGGTCCAGCTCCCCCATCTTTTCGGCGTTGGCCCGGTACTCCTTTTCCAGCTCCTCCTTCGAAGCATACAGTTGATATCGTCCGCACATAGATCCAAAACTTTGGGTTGATTATTTCCGGAGAAGTAATATACTTTTCATATATAAAACATGAAAATAATATGAACAATTTTCAATGATCCCCGACGACGCTGCGACCTACAATCCCGATGAAAACGTTCACCGCATCACGTTATATAACACCATCGCGGCAGACCAGCAACACCGAAGTTTAAAGCCGCGGCTCTACCTGCATCTCGACATGAACTGCTTTTACGCACAGGTGGAGCAGATGGCCTACAACCTGTTCGGGCTGCCCCTGATCATCGGCGGATGGCGCAAGCCCAACGGCACCGCTCGGGGGATTGTGGCCACCGCCAGCTACGAGGCCCGCAAGTTCGGCGTCAAGACCGGGATGAGCGCCTTCGAAGCCGACCGGCTCTGTCCCTTCCTGTTGATGCTGAAGGTGGATTACCGCAAGTATCAGGGGATCAGTCGGCAGCTCCGGCGAATCCTCGACGACTATGCCCCCGAGGTGGAGAAATACTCGATGGACGAATATTTCCTGGACATCAGCTTTCTGCTGGATGCGGAGCGCGGGGAGCTGCGCAGCTTCGGCCACCGCCTCAAGAACGAGATCTACCAACACACCGGGCTGGTCTGCTCGATCGGCATCTCCTACTCGAAGACCTACGCCAAGCTCTCCTCCGACCTGGTGAAGCCCAACGGGCTGAGCCTGGTGCTGGACCGGGAGGAGGCCTCCGAACAGCTCTGGCCGCTGCAGCTCGACGAAGTGTGGGGGATCGGATCGCGGCGCTACGCGAAGATCCTGAAAGAAGGGATCGAGACGATCGGCGACGGGGTGGAGCGCGGCTACCCGGTATTCCAGCGGCTGTTCGGCGACTACTTCGGCAAGATGTTGTGGGAGACGCTGGCCGGCCGCGACCGGGCGATGGTACTCGACCGGCCTCATCACGTACCCAAACAGGTCTCCTACGGCCACACCTTTTCCGACTGGACGCGCGACCCGGAGAAGGTACGCGGGGAGATCGCCAAGGCACTCTCGCAGATCTGCTACCGGCTGCGGGCCTACGACCGCCGCGCCAAGGGGTTCGGCGGCTATATCCAGTTCCAGGACAGCGACTACGAAGGCGCCCCCTTCACCTTCTGCACGGACGGCTACACCCATATCGACCATTACGTCTACGAGGCCTGCTTCGAGAAGGCGATGCCCCTGGTGCGGCACCTGGCCCGACGGGGTTTCAAGATGCGCACCATCCGCTTCTGGACCAAAGAGACCGACGCCTCCAACCAGCTCAGCCTCTTCTTCGAGGAGGATGAGCAGCTCTGCAAGCTGCACCGGGCGATCGACCGGATCAACAACTACTACGGGCGGGGTACCGTCGAACGCGCCTCGCTCTACGATTACGTGGAGGGCCACACCCACTTCAAGGAGCGGGTTTGAATTAGGGATTAGGGATTAGATAATCCTGCCCACTGCCAACTGCCAACTGTCAACTGCCTCTGTGCCTTTGCCCCCAGCATAATAGCAGAATAGACCCTAGACCAAATGTATCCCCTTTTCGTCGGCTTTGCCAATATATCTGCCCAGCAATGTCACCTCCTCGGCCTCCCCCGGCTCCAGCTTGATCGGTTCGTGACGGTCGCTCTCGGGGACCAGCAGCAACCCGTTTTCCTCGAAATAGATCCGCTTAA
>JAWVYR010000281.1:0-3511 GCA_033722635.1 Balneolaceae bacterium
AAACAACAGCTCATCGATCATATCCTGGTAGTAGCTGAGCTTGGCTCCGGTATAGCCTCCGATCGAGGGATAAAAGTAGGCGGGCACGGCGTTGTTGAAGGGATTGCGGTCTAAGGGAAAAACCCGGTATGGATACCCATCCTCACTTATGATATGGTCAACCAGATAATCGTCCACCGGCAGTTTCTGCCGTTCCACGTAATCCGCCGGATCGATATAGCCGGGTACCATCGCCTGTTCATTGGTATAGCGTCCCCCGATCGAGACCATGTCGTAGGAAGCCAGGGCTATCAGGCCGATTAAAAACAGCCCGGTGCTGAGTTTCTGTTTATAGAAGAGTACCACCAGCCCTCCGGCTATCAGTACAAGAATCAGGTACCGCGTGGAATCCTCTTTGGCCATCTCCCTGCGTTGGGGTTTAAGCCTAGTGTTGATATACTGGGAGGCTGTCTGCTGTACCTGCGGATTATCAGGCGAAAGATTGTTTTGCCGGGCGATCTGCTGCTCGATCCGGTCGCGCTGCTCCGGGTTTTCGAAGGAGAGCAGGGTGTGGCTGCTGAAGGTGAAGAGCAGTCCGATGACTGCGGCAATCCCGATGGGAATCCATACCGTTTTGAAGGTGTTGCTTCGATCTTTTTTCACTTGTTCAATAAGTTCATTGACACCATAGACGGCCAGGACGGAAAAACAGAATACCGTCACGATCAGCCACATCTCGGGGGTTCTGAATTTGTTGAAATAGGGCACGTAGTTGAACATGAACCGGTTTAGCAGGGGAAAATGGAAACCGAGTGAAAAGAGTGCGGTCAGTACCCCGGTGCCCAGAAATACATAGGCTCTTTTCTTGCGGTAGGCGAACAGTCCGATGAGTGCCAGCAGAAAGGCTACAGCTCCAAAATAGTGAGGTCCGCTAGTTCCCGGTTTCAGTCCCCAGTAGACTTCGGAAGAGGATCCTCCGTAGATGCCGGGAATGATCAGGGTCAGCATTTCACCGATGCCCTGAGACCATCGGAAGGCGTATTCCAAACTCAGCCCACCGTCACCGGCCAGTGCTGAGCCACCCCGGATAGTGTAGGGGGTGTATTCAAAAATACTCCAGTAGGGCTGCAGATTGGCCGCCAATGCCAAAACCAGGCCCACCATCAGCAATCCCGTTACTTTCGACCAGTCCTTGAAGCGCTCCCATTTGTAAGCCTGATAGGTATCGAACAGCCACCAGATCACCATCAGATAGACGAAATAGTAGGTCACCTGGGGATGGCCCGCTCTGAATTCCAGCGTCAATGCGAACGCAAACAGAAACAGCCCCAGCAGGCGCTTGTCGGTTTTGGAAAGAATCCAGTAGCCGTTGAGAACCCATGGGATGAAGGCAAAAGCCACAAACTTGCTGTTGTGCCCTGCTCCCAGGATGATGGGGATATAGGTCGTGAATCCGATAAATATAGCTCCAAGCACAGCTGCCAGAGGCCGGATTCCTTGCAGAACAAAAAATAGATAAACGCCGATGAGCAGTACCCAGTACTGGCCGGCCGGAAAGATCGCTCCGAACAACTGTGAGATCAGATCATCAATATGATATACCGCTTCCTGATAGGAGATTACATAAGCAGGCATCCCGGAGAACATATTGGTGGCCCATAGCGCTTCCTCGCCGGTTTGCTGGCGGTATTCGATGATGCTTTCGGCTCCTGCTCTCCACTGCACCGTATCGTGCCCCATCAACCGCTTTCCGCCGATAACCGTGCTGTCGAATAGAATAATGGGGAGCACCAGCAAGACCAGTACCGCGATGATGTGCTGCCGGTTGGTTGAAAGACGGGAGATGAAATCGTGTTTTAAGCCCTGTTGCACTGGATCTGCCATAAATCTATTCGATTACCCGTGGAACTTTGAAATAGTCGGAGTCGGCGTCCGGCGCATTTTTCAGGGCCTCTTCATGGTCAAGCGATTCCTTGGCCTCATCCTTGCGAAAACTGGACTCCAACTCTATCACATGCTCCAACGGCTCCACATTCCCGGTATCCAGCTCCTCAAGCGTATCCATGTAATCCAATATTTTATTCATATCATCAAGCAGGGTTTCCATCTCCTCTTCAGAAAGCTGCAAACGCGCCAGATCCGCTATATACCGAACATCATCTTTGGTAACAGACATACCTGAAAATAGTTGGTTTTCGATTTAAGGGCACACAAAGTTAATAAAACAAATGATCAGTAAACAGGGTATAGGCGGGTAATTCCCATCCACGGTTGAATCCGAAATCTTGTGCGATTACCGTCGGTTTAATTCCCTTTTTAAATTATAAAAAACCAATTGCTTACATATTCTTATGACTCGAATCCGGCAATTTGTGGAAGATAATACGCTTTGCTCAACCATCACTTTTGTTAATCAAAATTTAATATTTTTTGATCCGCGCATTTCGATATTCAGATACCGATTTTCAATTTGATTTAACACTTTCGTTTCTTGCCAACTGCCAACTGCCAACTGCCAACTGCCAACTGCCAACTGCCAACTGTTTCTCCATCCCCTGTGGATAGTTGTCACAAATATTGTGATCTTAAGCACTCATAAAATTCGAGAAATCAAGAATGGTGAAAAAGAAAGTTCAGATTGTGAATGAAGCCGGACTGCATGCCCGGCCGGCGGCCTCATTGGTAAAACTGGCCAGTAAATTCGAATCCGATTTTTATATTCATATGTATGGCTACCGGGTCAACGGCAAGAGCATACTGGGAGTCATGACCCTGGCCGCGGAGCAGGGGGCTGAACTGGAGCTGGAGCTGGAGGGGCCGGATGAAGAGGAGGCGGCCGAAGCGATCATCAAACTAATTGAAGAGGGTTTTGGAGAATACTGATCGATCGAAAGAGCTGATGTCAACCAGCAAAAAAGAAATAACAATCAGAGGACACAAAGTTTCGCCGGGATTTGCGGTGGCAAGGGCACGCGTATACCGAAAGCAGAAACCGGTAATCCGGCCGGCGTCAATTGACCCATCCGGCATCGACAAGCAAAAAAAGCGATTCCGGGAAGCACGGGAGGTGGTGGAAGCGGAACTGAAAAGACTGATGAAACGGGAGGTCGACCAGGAAGCCCTGGATATCATCGATGCCCAAATAGAGATGGTAAACGACCCCGAACTCTATTCCCATATCGAAACCCTGATCGAGGACAATCTATTTGCAGCGGATTACGCGATCTATCGGGCTTTCAATAACTACCTGGACCTGCTGGAAAGCGCTGAATTTGAGCTAATTCAGGAGCGATCGGTGGATGTTGCGGATATCCGCGACCGGCTGATTCAAATCGCCTCCAACCACTCTGTCGATCTGGAGATTGAACCCGGATCGATTGTGATAGCCAAACAGGTTGGGCCTAGAGAAGTGATTCAGCTGGCTGAGGCGGATATCGAGGGGTTGGTCATGGATCGGGGCGGTACCACTTCGCACGCATCGATTATCGCCCGGGCGATGAATCTGCCTTCGATTGTGGGGACCCGCCGGGCG
>JAWVYR010000282.1:0-3406 GCA_033722635.1 Balneolaceae bacterium
GATACCGAGATTGAGAAAAGCAACATCATATTGCTGGGACCGACGGGCTGTGGCAAGACCCTTCTCGCCCGGACGATGGCCAATATTATTGATGTGCCCTTCACCATTGCCGACGCCACGGTGCTCACCGAAGCCGGATATGTGGGTGAGGATGTAGAAAGCATTCTGTCGAGTCTGTTGCAGGCCGCCGACTATGATGTGGAGCGGGCCAAACGGGGTATCGTCTATATCGATGAGGTGGACAAGATCGCACGCAAGAGCGACAACCCCTCGATCACGCGGGATGTTTCGGGTGAAGGCGTTCAGCAGGCATTGCTGAAGATTCTCGAGGGTACAGTAGCCAATATTCCGCCCAAGGGAGGCCGCAAACACCCCGAACAGAGCTTCATCCAGGTCAACACCGGGGATATACTGTTTATCTGCGGCGGGGCGTTCAACGGGCTCGAGGAGATTATTGCCCGCCGGCTTTCGGTGAGCGCGATGGGCTTCCACTCCCAGGAACAGGAGAAGTTCGACAAGGGGGATCCGGAGATATTTACCTACGTGGAACCCGAGGATCTGCAAAAATACGGATTGATTCCCGAATTGATCGGCCGGTTGCCGGTGATCAGCGGATTGCATGAGCTTTCCACCGATGCGATGAAAGAGATCCTTCAAAAGCCGAAAAATGCCCTGCTCAAGCAGTATAAAAAGCTTTTCCAGATGGAGGGTGTGGAGCTGGTCTTCGAAGAGGAGGCGCTGGATATGATTGTCAAAAAAGCGCTGAAACGGAAAACCGGGGCCCGCGGACTTCGCTCAATCATGGAGGAAGCGATGCTGGATATTATGTTCTCCCTTCCGTCGATGAAAAATATAGAACGCTGCGTGATCACCCGGGAGACGATACAGGAGAAGGCACCGCCGATCTACGAAAAAAGAAAAGCCTCTGCCTGAACCGCCTTCAACCCTGCGGCAGGCTCCGGGTACAATAGCTCCTGAAATTTACCGGCATACTGCGTATTATTCCTTTTTATTGGTTGCCTGTCCCGGTTCAGGATTTAAAATCGGCGGACAGGGTGCTCAACTACCGGAGTTCAAATGAAGTATCTGATCACTTCCAATCGCATAAACATCATACTGATGGGGCTGCTGGTTCTTTTGGGAATCGGCACCTTTGCCTACAATCAGTACCTGGTGAACAGCATCCTCCAGCAGGAACGGTCGAGCATACGGCTCTGGGCCAAAGCGCTGGAATATACCGGGCGCCCGATCGACGAGGAGGCCAGCCAGAAACTGTTGACAGCCATCTCCGAGTTGAAAAATAATCCTACCGTATCCGATCGGATCATCAACCTGATCGAAGAAGCGGAAGCCGACCGAACCACGCGAAATTTTGTTGTAGAGGAACTGATCACCAAGGAGGACCGTTTCCGTATCCCAACCATCGTGACCGACGAACAGGGAGAGATCGTGATGTGGAATCACCTGGATGCGGAGGATGTGAACCAAAAGACGATTGAAAGATTTGCGGGGATGCATCCGCCTATTGAGATCAATTTCGGCTACAGAGACCGTTCTCTCACCCAGTACGTCTATTACGGTGAAAGCCCCACGGTGCGGCTGTTGAGATACTTCCCCTATCTGCAATTTTCAGTGTTGGCCCTTCTTCTGGGTATCGCCTATGTGAGTTACCGGACCATCTCCAAGTCGGAGCAGTCCAACCTGTGGGTGGGTATGACCAAGGAGGCGGCTCATCAGCTGGGAACTCCGCTCTCCAGCCTTTACGGGTGGGTAGAGCTGCTGAGGGAGGAGGCTGACGATTCCTTTTCCCATAAAGTGGCGGATGAACTGGAAAAGGATATTTCCCGCCTGAGAGAGGTCGCGGAGCGATTCAACAAGATCGGTTCCAAACCCGAACTTCAGACCCGGCCGATCCGGCCGGTATTGAGCCAGGTCGTCGACTATATGGAACGGCGGCTTCCGAAGCTTGGAAAAAATGTGGAGTTGCGCAGCAACTTTAACACCACGGCCAGGGCCAGGATCAACCCCGAACTGTTTCAGTGGGCGGTGGAGAATCTGATCAAAAATGCCATGGATGCGGTGAAGGCCAACAGCAAGAACGCCTATGTGGCCCTGAATGTGCACCGAATAGAAAACGACCTGATCATCGATATCGAGGATTCAGGGGTGGGCATTGAGAAAAAGTATCACAGTGAGGTGTTCAAACCCGGGTACAGTACCAAGAAAAGGGGGTGGGGGCTGGGTCTGAGTCTCACCAAACGAATTATCGAGGATTATCACAAGGGCAAGCTCTTCATACTGCGGTCGGAACCAGGTAAGGGAACCACCGTGAGAATTGTGATGAGCCTGGAGGAGGAGGCCGAAGAGCAGAAGGATCTGCCGGAAACAGATTTTAGCGAACCTGTCTTATCCCGGAATCAGTCCTCCGATTTGTAACCTCTCTCTTTAGCGTAATCCATCAACTCGGCCTTCAACAGATTGCGACCGCGATGCAGCCTAGATCGTATGGTGCCGATCGGCACATCCAGCATATTGGCTATCTCTTCGTAGGTGAATCCTTCGATATCACACAACAGCACGACGGTACGGAAATCCTCGGGAAGTTCTTCTAGTGCCTTGGTGATATCGTCATCGATCAATTCGCGGTACATCCGGTCTTCAAGATCGGAGGTATCGGTCCTTTCGGCCCTTATGGTTTCGTAGAAGGTTGAAACCTCATCATAATCTACCTGATTGGGTTGCTTGGATTTCTTACGGTAGTTGTTGATGTAGGAGTTTTTCAGGATTCTGAACAACCAGGCCTTGGCATTGGTCCCTTTTTCGTAGCTGCTGAAAAAGCGGTACGCCTTCACAATAGTATCCTGCACCAGATCTTCGGCATCATTCGGATCCGATGTGAGGCGAAGTGCAAAATTGTACATGGCGTCCAGATGAGGGATTATCTCTTCCTCAAAGTCCTGCTGTTTCTGGACTTCTTCATCGGTTAATTCGGCCATCCCAGCTTCTTCAATAATATTGCTAATATTACTACCCTTTTACTTCTATTTATTACGGCGACTTTCTCTCAAACAGTCGATGATCTGTTACAGAGAGCTAACAGTATATATAATAATAGTTTAATATCTAAATAGATTAATTCGATACGGCTGTTAGTTTCTATCTAACAACAGGGAATATAACGATTTTTATATTAACAGATTGTGAAGAGACTCATAACTCCCTTACATGTAGGCAATTACCATCATATCGTAAATAGCATGGGTCCATGCGGCCATGCCAAACCCCCGGTATATGTAGATGCCGTTCAATGCCAGGCCAAACAGAAATCTGAATAAAAATGTGCCGACCGTAAATGGATCACCGAATACACCGATATAATGTACCCCGCTGAAAATGAGGGCGGCGA
>JAWVYR010000283.1:0-3399 GCA_033722635.1 Balneolaceae bacterium
AGATTGGTGAAAATGCCGATGATATTGCTGAGTGCCGTAGGCAGGTTGCCCACATCGAGCAGGCCCTCCATCACGTTGCTGATATTGTCTCTGAGGAAACCCTCCGGCAGAAAAGTGAAATTTTGCATGAGGCGGGCCTCCACCCGTTCGGCGATACTCTCGATATTTTGAATGTTGAGCTGGGAGGCGAGTTCCACCATCTGGTTGGCGATCAGCGGAATAATGCTGGTCGATATCCAGAACAGGACCAGCACCACCGTACTGAGGGTGAGGATGATCGCCAGCATCCGGTTCATGCCGGCCGCCTGCATCCTGTTGACGAATGGATCCAGGATGTAACTCAGGATCATGGCGATAATCGCGTATCCCACCAGAATGCTGTAGTTATACAGGAGCAGGATGACGACCGCGGTCCCCGCCAGGCCGAGCGTAAAACGGACGATTTTCTCCAGGGTGAGGTTGCTCATGACTCTACCGCGTTGAGAATGTTGTCTATCTGTTTCAGTATCACGTCGTAGGAAAATCCCTTTCTGCTAAGATAATCAAATATTTTTTTCTTCCTTTTGAATTTGTCCGCCTCTCTCAAGAAGCGTTTTTTGTTTTTTAATACCAAATTCAAAATCAGGTTGGAGGTTTCGACATCGTCAAATGCACGGGCAATCGAGATAGAAGCGGTGTGGCCGTCGATCCCCTTTTTCAGCAGGGCCGCCTTGATTTTGCGGGGGCCCCATTTATTCAGACGAACCTTGTCGGCTGCAAACTTTTCCGCAAACTCCCTGTCATCGATATACCCCTTTTTTTCGAGCTCATAGAGAACATCCTCCACCACCTCAGGAACAAAATCCTTCTTCAGAGCTTTGCGCTTCAGCTCCTTTCTGGAATGTGCCCGGCGTCCCAGCATTTTGATGCAGTAGGATCGCACCGATCCCCTGTCTTCCGCATCCTGGATTTTCCTATACAGCAAAGGCGTCATTTCGAGGCCTTTGCACAGATCAAACTGCAGCAGGGTCTCTTCGGAAACTCCGATCAGGAACTGATCCCCGATAAAGATGGAATAGCGATCCTTGTTTTTTTTCTGGGGCTGAATAGAGCTGATTTTGGCCGGAAGCTGTTCCGGCATTGCTGGTTTCATTTGATTCCATTAATCCTCTTCCACCGCTTCAGCTTCCTTCTCCTCACTTTCCTCTGCCTTTTCATCCTCGGCCCCTTCTTCCTCTTCTTCATAGGGAGAGAGCTTCTCGCGCACCGTCTTTTCGATATGTTTACTGAGTTCCGGATCCGACTCCAGGAATTCCATGGCCGCATCCTGGCCCTGTCCGATCGGTTCACCATCGTAGCGGTACCAGCTGCCGCGCTTCTGTATGATGTCGAACTCCACGGCAAGATCCAGCAGTTCGGCTATTCGGGAGATCCCTTTGCCATATATGATATTGAATTCGACCACCTTGAAAGGTGGGGCCACCTTGTTTTTGACCACTTTTACCTTGGTGCGGTTACCCACCACCTCGTCACCCTGTTTAAGCGAACCGATTCTCCGGATATCAAGGCGAACAGATGAATAGAATTTCAATGCCCGACCGCCGGAGGTAGTTTCCGGATTGCCGAACATCACACCGATCTTCTCCCGTATCTGATTGATGAAGACACATGCGGTGCGCGTCTTGTTCACGATCCCGGCGATTTTGCGCAGCGCCTGCGACATCAGCCGGGCCTGCAGTCCCACGTGGGCATCACCCATTTCCCCCTCGAGCTCGGCCCGGGGAACGAGGGCAGCTACGGAATCGATGACGACCACATCGAGGGCTGCCGAGCGTATCAGTGTTTCCATAATCTCCAGAGCCTGCTCGCCGCTGTCGGGTTGCGAGACTAAGAGCTCGTCGGTGTTGATACCCAGATTCTTGGCGTAGCGCGGATCGAAGGCGTGTTCAGCATCGATAAATGCCGCATATCCACCGGTCTTCTGGGCCTCGGCGATCACATGAAGCGCCAGGGTGGTTTTGCCGCTGGCCTCCGGCCCGTAGATCTCGGTGATGCGGCCTCTGGGAATGCCTCCGACTCCCAGGGCATAGTCAACCATGATCGATCCGGTCGAGATCGAGTCCACATTGCTGACAGCATCGTCTCCCAGCCGCATGATGGTGCCCTTGCCATGCTGTTTTTCGATTTGGCCGATGGCCATTTCCAGGGCTTTTTTACGTTCGTTGTTATTGTTTTTGGACATGATACAAAAGCTTTTCAGGTGATTTTTATGTTTAAAGGGAGTTCCCGTTATCCGTTCATACAGAATAAAAGAAACCGCACTGCCAGCATAGTGTCACCCCACGGACCAGGCGGCGCTCAACTACAATCTGAGATAACTTAAAGATTAGAAATCTACATTAAAAATGATCTGACTAATAGTAATCATTTTTACCCATTTTCTGTAGGGTGGTTACGGTCCATTGCCGACTTTTTTTGAATATCGATCGCTTCCTGTGTGTGTTCCCTACGGAGATATCTCGCGGATAACCTCGGAAAGTCTCTCCATCGCCTGTTCGATCTGCCGCGTGGTAATATATGGAGCCGGACCCATTCTCAGAATTTCGCCGCGTGCATCGGTCCAGACCCCTTTTTCCAGCAACCGTTCATGCAGCTCGGGTGCCGATTCGGAACGGAGCGACAAAAAACCGCCGATGCGATGCAGTGGCACCCCGGAGTGCAGGCCTATCACCTTTTTATCGAACTGCTGCTGTACAAACAGCTCGCGCATCAGCCCAACCTGGCGCCGGTACTGGGTAGCAAGCCGTTGCGGGGTCAGTTCCTGTTTCCGGAAGAAATCAACCACACGGACAGCGCGAAATTGTGAAACACTATCATAGGTGCCACTCGCAAACCGCTGGTCGCCCTCGTCATAGGCTACGGGCTCCTTCTCTGTTCGGGGATTGTCCAGGGTGTTGAAGGAGGCGAACCATCCGGTGACGGCCGGCCTGAGCTTGCAGTTATCCGGAAAGCGAAGGAAGCAGTTTCCCTCGCCCCATTGAAGGTACTTGTATCCACCAATCAGCAGGTAACAGTCATCGAGTCCGGCTTCCCGGATCGAGAGAGGCACCACGTTGGTCCCGTGGTAATCGTCGATGAGAAAGGGTATCCGATGGTTTCGGGCGAGTTTAACGATATGGGGGATATGGTCATTGATCAGTGCCGATCTGAAGTAGACCCTGGATAGCATAATCGCAGCTGTGTTATCGTCGATCGATTGTTCGATCTGTTCCACGATCCGATCCGATGCTGCCTCCACCATCACCAGCTCAAGCCCCTCTTCCTCGAGCCGGTGCAGCTGCCGGAACAACGAGTGAAATTCACCATCGGTGGTAATAACCTTGTTCTTTTTCCGGAGGTCGAAACTGGACAGCCAGGAGA
>JAWVYR010000284.1:0-3393 GCA_033722635.1 Balneolaceae bacterium
ATGGGAGCGAACCAGGAAAGCCTACGACCTGCTGGTCCACGGTGAGGGGGATCCGATCGATGATCCCATCGAGGCGCTTCGCTCATCCTATGAAGTGGAGGAGATCACCGATGAGTTTGTAAAGCCGAAGCTGATCGACGATCGTCCCGAATCGCGCATCCAGCCGGGCGACACTGTCATATTTTTCAACATACGCGGCGACCGGGCCCGCCAGATTACCCGGGCACTGACCGAGGAGGGTTTTGACAAATTTGATGTGGAGGATCTGGATTTGCACTACACCACCTTCACCTCCTACGACGACACCTTCGACTGGGTGCATGTGGCCTGGCCCCCCATGGAGATCAGCCAGACCCTCGGCGAAGTGATCAGCGAGCACCATCTGAAGCAGCTGCGCATCGCGGAAACCGAAAAATACCCCCATGTTACCTACTTTTTCAACGGCGGTGAGGAGGTTCCGTTTGACGGGGAGGAGCGCATCCTGATCCCCAGCCCTTCGGTAGCCACCTACGACCTGCAGCCGGAGATGAGTGCGATCGAAGTCACCGACGCCCTTTGTGCTCAGCTGATCACCGAAAAGCATCACCTTGTGATCCTCAATTACGCCAACCCTGATATGGTGGGACATACCGGTGTGATGGAGGCGGCCGTGGCTGCTATTGAAACGATCGACCGGCAGATGAAGAAACTGGTGGAAACCGCCACTGATCATGGATACAAGATGCTGGTGATCGCCGATCACGGCAACGCGGATTGCATGATCCAGGATGATGGAAGTCCCCATACCAGCCACACCACCGCCCTGGTACCGGCGATGATCATAAACGATGCAGCGGTCACCGAAATGAGGGATGGCATGCTTGCCGATGTGGCTCCCACCCTGCTCAAACTGATGGGCCTGGAGCAGCCGGAAGAGATGTCCGGCAAGCCGCTCTACGGTTGAGTCCGGCCGGTCTGTGCCATCCATAGCCGGGGAGCCACAACCGCTTTAGGCACCCGGCATTGAATCACCGGGCTGACCGCCTGAACGGGTTCAGCAGAATCAGCCTGCCTGCATATGAGTGAATCAGGAAGAAGGCTTTGAAACCGTTAAAATTCTCCAATAACCGAGTGGCTTGTGCGTTATCAGGTGTCCTCAGGAGA
Organism: Balneolaceae bacterium; assembly: GCA_033722635.1. Taxonomy (GTDB): domain Bacteria; phylum Bacteroidota; class Rhodothermia; order Balneolales; family Balneolaceae; genus JAWVYR01. The sequence goes on from JAWVYR010000284.1 coordinate 1,144, forward strand.
GAATGAAAGATAAAACGCATGTCCTTCTCGGCCTGATAAGCGAATGTTTCTTAACCAGTTAACGGCCCGGATAAGATTAGAAGTTTTTCATCGCAGCGGCGAACCTTTTTGTTTGCCTTTGTACAGAGCCAACCCTACTTTCGATGTAACAATCGTGTAGTGAACTAAACTATCATCTGACTCGTTAACCCGAATAGATCAAAAAACCCCAAAAATTTTAGAAAGCAAGTACGTGAACATGGAGGGTAATTTTTCAAGTAAAGTTAGAGATGTCATTCAGTTCAGCCGCGAAGAAGCGCTGAGGCTGGGGCATGATTATATCGGTACCGAGCACCTTATCCTCGGCATCGTGCGTCTCGGCGAAGGTGTGGCGGTGAAGATTCTGAAGAATCTCAACTGCGACCTGTTCAAGCTGAAAAAAACCGTCGAGGATACCGTGCGCGGGACCGGCGGATCGGTCACCGTGGGCAACATACCGTTGACCAAACAGGCCGAAAAGGTATTGCGTATTACCTATCTGGAAGCAAAACTCTACAAAAGCGACACGATAGGCACCGAGCATCTGCTGCTGTCGCTGTTGAGAGATGACGAAAATATAGCCGCACAAATCCTACAACAATTTAACGTTTCATACGACGCCGTAAGGGAAGAACTGGATCTGATCATCTCCGGAAAGTCTCCGGATGACGAATCGAAAGATGCCCGCTCGATCACCTCGAGCCTATCATCCTCCAAGGGAGGATCCAAATCATCCTCAGGAAGCTCCAGAGAAAAGAAGATGGAAAAATCAAAAACACCTGTACTGGACAACTTCGGCCGCGACCTTACACAGCTTGCCGAAGAAGGAAAACTCGACCCGATCATCGGTCGCGAGAAAGAGATTGAACGCGTCGCTCAGGTATTGAGCCGCCGCAAGAAAAACAACCCGGTACTGATTGGAGAGCCGGGTGTGGGTAAAACCGCCATCGCGGAAGGACTCGCCACGCGCATTGTGGAACGAAAGGTGTCCCGCGTGCTCTACGACAAGCGGGTCATCGCCCTGGACCTGGCCGCCCTTGTGGCCGGCACCAAATACCGGGGACAGTTCGAGGAGCGCATGAAGGCGGTCATGAGCGAGCTGGAGAAGACCGACAATGTGATTCTCTTCATCGACGAACTTCATACGATCGTTGGTGCCGGCGGTGCCAGCGGATCGCTCGATGCCTCCAACATGCTGAAGCCGGCACTGGCCCGCGGCGAAGTTCAAGCGATCGGTGCCACCACATTGAACGAATATCGACAGTATATCGAAAAGGATGGTGCCCTGGAGCGCCGCTTCCAGAAGATCATGGTGGATCCCACCACGCCGGAAGAGACGATTGAAATCCTTTCGAAGATCAAGGACAAGTATGAGAAACATCACAGCGTCCGCTATGTAGAAGAGGCGATCGACGCCTGCGTAAAGCTGACCGACCGGTATGTCACTGACCACTTTTTGCCGGACAAGGCGATCGACGCGCTGGATGAGGCGGGAGCCCGTGTGCACCTGTCGAATATCCATGTCCCACAGCATATTCTCGACCTGGAAGATGAGATTGAGAAGACCAGCAACGAGAAGAACGCTATGGTCAAGAAACAGCGATTTGAGGAAGCGGCACGCCTCCGAGACAAGGAGAAGCGGCTGATCGAAGAGCTGGAGCAGGCACAGCGTGAGTGGGAGAAAGAATCCGAGGAGATCGTCTACGACGTTGAAGAAGAGGATGTAGCTGAAGTTGTGGCGATGATGAGTGGCGTGCCCGTTAACAAGATCAGCCAGAGTGAAAGCAAGAAACTCAATAAGATGCGCGAGGAGCTTTCACGGCAGATCATCGGCCAGAACGAAGCGATCGAGAAGCTCACCAAAGCGATCAAGCGTACGCGAGCCGGGCTCAAGGACCCAACCCGTCCGATCGGTTCCTTCATCTTCCTCGGACCTACCGGGGTGGGTAAAACCGAGATGGCGAAAGTGCTCGCCCGCTACCTGTTTGACAAGGAAGACGCCCTAATCCGCATCGACATGAGTGAGTATATGGAGAAGTTCTCCGTATCCCGACTGGTCGGTGCACCTCCGGGATATGTGGGGTATGAAGAGGGTGGCATTCTCACCGAGAAAGTTCGCCGCAAGCCCTACAGCGTGGTACTGCTCGACGAGATCGAGAAAGCGCATCCGGATGTATTCAACATCCTGCTGCAGGTGCTGGATGATGGCATCCTGACCGACAGCCTCGGTCG
>JAWVYR010000285.1:0-3381 GCA_033722635.1 Balneolaceae bacterium
GGAACCATTTCGGTTGAATCGACATACGGAGAGGGAGCCACATTCACCATAAAACTACCTGCAAAAGTGGAGGAACATGAGAGGGTCGATTCTTATAGCGGATGATGAGCCCGAAATTCGGGAAACGCTGTCTGTTGTCCTGGAAGATGAAGGGTATGAATGTGAAACGGCCTCGAATGGCGAGGAAGCCATCAATGCAATCAAGAAGGGTTATTACGATGTTATCCTCACCGACCTGAAGATGCCGAAAGCCGGCGGCATCGAGGTGCTGGATACCATCCTGCAGTATTCCCATCAGACGCTGTCGATTGTGATCACGGCTCATGCCACGATCGAAACCGCGATCGAGGCACTCCGAAAGGGAGCATCCGATTATATCCTTAAGCCCCTCGATTTCGACGAGGTGATCATACGCTTAGGGAAGCTGATGGAGCGGAAAGAACTGGCCCAGGAGAACAAATACCTGCGAGAGCAGATCGACCAGGAGTTCAATTTCAATCACATCATCGGCGAAAGCCCGGCCATGAAAAAGGTGTACGAAATGGTCAAGCGGGTGAGCGGGGCGAACAGCAATGTACTAATCACCGGGCCCAGCGGAACCGGGAAAGAGCTGGTGGCCCGGTCTATTCACTTCAGCAGCAAGCGGGCGAAGAATCCCTTCATCGCTATAAACTGCGGCGCCATACCGGAGAACCTGGTCGAATCGGAACTGTTCGGCCATAAGAAGGGATCCTTCACCGGCGCGGTTTCGGACAAGGAAGGGGTGTTTGTGGCTGCCAACAAGGGTACGGTTTTCCTGGATGAGATCGGGGAGCTACCGCTCAACACCCAGGTGAACCTGCTGCGAGTTCTGCAGGAGAAGGAGGTCAAGCCGGTGGGTTCCAACAAGATGCTATCGTTCGACACCCGGATCATTGCGGCAACCAACAAGAATCTCGAAAAAGAGGTTGAGCAAGATAATTTCAGGGAAGATCTGTATTACCGGATCAATGTGGTGGAGATTCCGCTGCCGCCGCTATCGGACCGGAAAGAGGATATCCCGTTGCTGGCTCGCCATTTCATAAACAAATACAGCAAGGAGCTGAATCGGCATGTCAAGGGGTTGGACAGCGGGGCGATGTCGGCGCTGCTGGGCCATGAATGGAAAGGGCATGTGCGTGAACTGGAAAATATCATCGAGCGTGCGGTGCTGCTGGGCAGCGGCGACTACATCACCCTGGATGATCTGCCTGCCGGGTTCAGGGAGGAGAAAAAAACCGACTTTACAATCGATTCCGAATCACTGGAGAAGGCGGTCAACGCCTTTGAAAAGCATCATATCCAGAATGTGCTGAGCCGTACCGAGGGAAATAAAAGCGAGGCGGCCCGCCTGCTGGGTATCGATCCGTCAACGCTTTACCGCAAGATGGAGCGCTACGGTATCGACAGTTAGCGAAGTGGACGGTCCAGTTTTACCGAGATATCAAAGTGGACGGTGAGGTATTCATCCGCCTTGATCAGGCCGAGCATGGCGGTCGGCGGCTTCACATTGTAATCCAGCATATTGATCTGCTTGCTCCCCCGTACCCGGTACTGATTCTCATCAAGTGCCATGCCCTGCACGGCAACACTGGTTGTATCGGCAACGCCGGCAATTTCGAGCATTCCCTGAGCCTCTATATCGATCCAGCCGGTGCCGGCGGTATCGGCTACCGACTGCCCGACCCGTTCAGCTTCAAGAAGTCTGAATGAAATATGTGAGAACCGGTCCGCCTTCAGAGCCTCATACATATCCCTGTTCATACGCCGCTTGCCGCAGTCCAGGGATTTGACCGGTATTTTTACGCTGAGCTGAACGGAGTTATCGCGCTGGATACCCCTCCCTTTCTCATAGGGGGCGGCAAGTACTTCGATTCGCGAGAGCGATTCCGCATTGCAGCGATAATGGACGATGCTGGCCTTGCCTTCGAACCAGAGTTTGCCCTCTGGTTTGATTTCGAGTTCGCGCTGGAGGGATTGTTGTGCCCCGATCCGGTTGGGGAGTAGAAGTCCACAGGCGATCAGGATAAGAAATGTGAGCACCCATTTTCGTCTGTGATTCGGAGTAGTTAGCACACTTGGAAGAAGTGATAATCCGGATCGGGGCATATATAGGATTTAGGAGGCCTTACGGCCGACCATGATTTCAAATTTGATGTCTATTTCTTCACCGGCTTTGATGGTACCCAACATGGCGCTCGGAGGATCCACTCCATAATCGGTCATGTTCATATGATAGCTTCCGGTGAATTTATAGGTGTTGGCATCCATTTGGGTGCCGACGACATTGAAGTTGACCGTTTTGGTTTCACCCTTGATGGTCAGGTCGCCGGTTACATCCAGCAGGAATGCACCTTCCTGTTTCAACGTGTCCGTTTCAACTTTTTCCGCACTATTCAGTATGAAGGAGATGACGGGATTCTTTTTGTCGTCCAAGGCGTTGTAAATCCGTTTGTTCATGCCACCTTTTCCGCTCTCGATCGATTTGACCGGGAAGGAAAGATTAAGGCTGGGAATAAACGGGCTGTCCGATTCCTCCATCGCTTCGAGCGCCGACGGATTCATAAAAATGTTGCCGTTAATTTCTTCTACATCCGCTTCCCAATCGTGGATCGTTGAGGTACCCTCGATGATCACGGTGCTGGATTCGAGAATTTCAAACGGAGGTTGCTGGGCGTAGGCCGTAGTAACTACGAGCATCAATAAGGCAGTGAGTAGAGGCTTGAGAACTTTCATGGTTACCTTGAGTTTGTTGAATATTGAATTTGATAGATTCTTTATACATGTAATGCAACCTTCGTTCCAAAAATTGTAAAGAATACAAAAAAGGATAAAATATTTGATCCGAATCCCCTCATAAAGCCTGCAGGGTAATATTTGGTCCTTTTCCCCTTCTCTCAAGATTGATAGTATTTCTGTTACTGCGCCAACCTTGCAAGTATGCAAAATTATGCAATCCGGTCTATTGCACCCATGCAACGTGCTGCCGGGAGCTTCCGGCATGCTGTCGGAACTTGTCGGATCGATAGGCAAATAGACTCCACATTAGCCTTTTTTGTAATAAGGTTTAATAAAACGAAAAAGTGGTATCAGAATTGCAATAACCTATATAGACAGTTTTAGCAATATTATCGAATTTCCGGTGACCCGAGCAAAACACAATATTCTGATCGTGGACGACGAAGAGGCCATACGGGACTCCCTCGGCATGGTCCTTGAAGAGGAGGGTTTTCAGACCCGTACGGCGAAAGACGGCAGTGAAGCCTTGGAGAAAGCCCGTACTCACGATTACGATCTGATCATATTGGACTATTTTATGCCTAAACGGTCTGGGCTGGATATTCTTGAACAGCTCAAAGAGTA
>JAWVYR010000286.1:0-3378 GCA_033722635.1 Balneolaceae bacterium
CCCCGCAGTATCCACCAGGATATATTCCCGTCCGTCATATTCCAGCCGGCTGTTGATCGAATCGCGGGTGGTGCCGGGAATATCGGTTACGATACAGCGCTCGTCATTGAGCAGCGCATTCACAAAGCTGCTCTTCCCCACATTGGGCCGCCCGATGATCGCCAGCCGGGGGGTATCCGGTTCGGCATTCTTCTTTTTCTCCGGCAGCAGTTCCACGACCCGGTCCAGCAGATCCCCCGTCCCTGTACCGTTAATGGCGGATACCGGATAGAGTTCGTCAAAACCCAGTTCATAAAATTCAGCGGCTTCCATGGTGCGCTGTTCGTTGTCAGCTTTGTTGGCCACCAGCAGAACCGGTTTATCCTGCTGGCGCAACAGATTTGCCACCGACTGGTCCAGGCTGGTGATGCCGCTTTTCACATCTACGATGAAGAGGATCAGGTCTGATTCCTCTAGCGCTATATGGACCTGTTCACGGATCGCCTTGGTAATCACATCCGACTCCTGCGGCATATACCCGCCGGTGTCTATCACTGAAAATTCACGGCCGTTCCATTCCGAGGTCCCGTAGTGCCGATCCCTGGTGACTCCATAGGTTTCATGCACTACCGCTTTTCGCGCCCCGATGAGCCTGTTAAAAAGCGTAGATTTTCCTACATTGGGACGACCAACGATCGAAACGACAGGAAGCATGTATTGAGTTGCTGGTTAATTATTTATGGATAGTGTTGAAAGAACGGTGAAAATAACGAATTAGATACCTAAAGTGGAGCTTTTCTTTTATGCTGCAAACCTTTTACAATAACTTTGGCTTTTTCGGATCGCTGTTTATCGCGTTCACCGGATTCATGTTTTTTATCTTCTGGATGTCGGGTATCGCCGGCATTTCGGAATACTCCAAGCCGCCGTCCCGCATCTATAAACTGATACTGGCTGTACTTATTCCCCCCTACCCTATTTTCTGGCTGATCTGGGATATCTATCACCAGCGGGAAATGATGAAAGAGGAGCAGTAATCAACGCGCAATCCCCGGGTCTTTCGTTTCATAAAATGATGAATCGATTTACATCCGGGATACAGTAATAATTATTCATGGTCAAGGATCCAACCAATTTGTTTTCTCAACAGCGCCAGAAGGAGATCTACCTTCAAGGCCTGGAGGGCCGGGAACCGATCCTTCCGGCCTCACCGAAGGCGCTCAGGAAAAAAGCCGGAGAGAAATTGAGCAAAGAGGCTTTCGGCTATCTCGCCGGCGGGGCCGGCATGGAGGATACAATGAGTTCCAACCGGCGTGCCTTCAAAACCTGGGAAATCGTCCCGAATATGCTCCGGGATGTATCCGATATTGACACCTCCATTGTTCTCTTTGGAAAACGGCGCATAACCCCTTTCCTATTGGCACCTATAGGAGTATTGGAATTGTTTCACAAAATGGCTGATCTGGCGGTAGCCCGGGCCGCTGCAGCAGAGCAGGTGCCGGTGATCTTTTCCAGCCAGGCTTCCGTTTCGATGGAGCGATGCGCCGCGGAGATGGATCAGGAAAGCCGGTGGTTTCAGCTCTACTGGAGCAAGAATAATAATCTGGTTAGAAGTTTTGTAAAACGTGCGGAAGAAACCGACTGTGAAGCAATCGTTTTAACTCTTGATACCACCATGCTGGGATGGCGGCCGAGGGATCTGGATCATGCCTATCTGCCCTTCCTGGAGGCGCGGGGAATTGCGCAGTATGTTTCGGATCCGGTTTTCCGGGAGATGATGCAGGAGAATAATTTGAAAATGGAGGATCAGTCCACCTTTTCATTGTCCTCCCTGTACACCCTTTACAAGATGAGCAAAAACTATCCCGGATCCACCTTGGGTAACATGATTAATCGTAAGCCAGTCAAGGCAGTACAGACCTTTATTAATACCTACACTCGCCCCTCTTTAGAGTGGGATGATCTGCCCTTTTTGCGTGATCTGACCGAGCTTCCCATTCTATTGAAAGGGGTGTTGAGCGGCGATGATGCCATGAAAGCCCTGGATTACGGTATGGATGGACTGATCGTTTCCAATCACGGGGGCAGGCAAGTCGACGGGGCGGTTGCGGCCCTCGAGGTGTTGCCCTCGATCGTCCAGAGGGTGGATGGACGGGTTCCGGTGTTGTTCGACAGCGGGATCCGTACCGGGTCAGACATCTTCAAGGCGTTGGCGCTCGGAGCCGAAGCGGTACTGATCGGACGTCCCTATGCCTATGCGTTAACCGTCGCCGGTGAGGCGGGGGTTCGGTCGTTGATCCGAAATCTCCGTGCTGAATTCGAGCTGAGCATGGGGCTGTCAGGATGCCGATCGGTCGATCAGCTGTCTGCTGGAAAACTCCGGAAACGAAAGAATATCGAATGAATCCCGCAAGATCGCCCCTATCGCGAATGATATCTTTTGGTTGAACTGTTATTGATAACTGCGGGAATGGCAATTAAGAATGAAAGGTTCTTCTACCCTATGATCTTACTTGAATCCGACGAACTGGTTCAACACACCGAAGATATTATACATCGCGATACCCAGCAGCATGACCTGCATGTGGACCTGACCGTTGCCGAAATCTATCGGTTCACCGGTTCGGGTTCCCTCGATTTCGGAGGTAGCGAATTTCAGCCGGCTCCATCCGAACCGATTGAACCGGTCAAGCGCAACCCGGACGACGACTACGGTTGGTGGGAACTCGACCAGGGCACCTATCAGGCCCGGTTCAATGAGAAAGCGGTAAACCTGCAGGATGCGCTGCTGGCTGTTTCACCCCATGATCATGCAAAACAGGCCGGAATCATTGCTTCCTCAAGTTTAATTTCATTTACTACGGGTGACAGTGAGTTGTCGCTCAACTTCCGGGTCCCGGAAAACGGGTGCAGTATCAAGGAAAACGCACGATTTGCTTCGATGCATATATTGACAAAATAAAAAGGATAGATGAATAAACTTCTGAGTGGACGTACCAAGGGGAAAATATGGATCGGCCTGATCCTGTTGTTGATCATTTTTGTCGGAGTAATCACCGACTGGATTGTCGAATGGCTCTGGCTCGACAGTCTCGGGTATGAACAGGTATTTTGGACCATAAAGAGCACCCAGTTTCTGCTGCTTTTCATTGCCCTGGCTGTGGCGCTGCTTTATGTACTGCCCAACATCCGGTATCTGCTAAAAAACTTCCAAGGGTTGAGCTTCGGCGGATCGCCGTTGGAGGAACTCAATATCCAGGAGTTCACACCACGACAGTATAAATCCGCCTTTTACGGCATCGGCACCTTTGTGAGCCTCTTCTTCTCCTTTGCCTTCTTTGTTCGATGGGATGCCTACTTCCGTTTTCACTGGAATGAGATGTTCAACCGGGTGGACCC
>JAWVYR010000287.1:0-3371 GCA_033722635.1 Balneolaceae bacterium
CTAAACCTGAACCTGGCGATCGAGGGTGAACGACTGGATGGCGCGCTCGAATTGAGAAATAACGGCAGCTCTCTGTTAAGAGGCACCCTGAATCTGCCGTTCAAGATGGGTGATCCCAACCAATTCGGGCCCGATTTTTACGATGAACCGGTCAGCGGCACATTGACCGTACAATCCCTGAATATAAACCAGTTCAAAGGGCTGTTTGAGGAATCGGGTCTGGCCGGTACCGAGGGGGTCCTCTTTATTGACGGCGCCCTCTCCGGTGATGCCGGGAACCCGGGGATGCGAGCCGATATGCGCGTCGAAAAACCGGTACTGTCGGGCGTACCGCTAGACTCCCTCACGGCGCGGCTGGATTATCATCATGACCGATCCCGGGTAGATCTGAATACTACGGTGACCTCACTCAAACAGCGGGCGGCAGAGATTAACGCCCGGGTACCTTTTTATCTGGATCTGAAGGGTTTCAGAATTGTTGAACCCCGGCAGGATGACGAGATCAGTATCGATATCGAATCCAACGATTTTAATCTTGCGGCACTCAATGATTTTGTCAATCGAGCCGAGATCAGGAATATCAGGGGCCGGCTGAACGGGAGCCTTGCCATCGGAGGCATGATCGGGGATCTTACTGCCAGGGGCGGGATGAGCCTTACGGGCGGTGCAATACGGGTGGTAAAAGCCGGTGTGAATTTTGATAACATCGAAGCAGCCATTCAGTTCAGGAAAGATATAGTTCAGCTGGAGCGGTTCAGGGCAAACAGCGGGAAGGGTATCTTTAACAGCCGGGGCACGATTGCGCTGGACAACCTGAAGCCCGGAAAGCTGAATTTCTCGATGAATGCGAAAAACTTCAGGATAGCCAATACCCGTGATTACAGCGCAACGGTAAATATGGAGGGCAAAGTTGATGGCACAGTCACACAACCAAACGTATCGGGCAGCATCGAGTTTACCAGCGGGTACGTGTACCTGCGAAATTTTGGGGAAAAATCGATCGAGACGATTCGCCTTGAAGATTCGGAGAGTTCAGACTACTCGCTTGCCCTGTATGATTCGCTGAGTCTTTCGGTCGGGGTAACCTTCGACCGCCGTTTTTTCATCCGGAACCGCAGATTTCTGGATATGGAGCTGGAGCTGGCGGGCAACCTGGATCTGGTGAAAAATCCATCCGAGTCGATCCAGATGTTCGGTACGATGAATACGGTAGGAGGATATGCCCGCCCGCTGGGCAAGCGTTTCGATCTGGAGCAGGGGAGGCTTACCTTCATCGGGGATCCCACCAATCCCAGCCTGAATATCCGAACGCTTTATCTGCCTCCCCAACCGGATGTGGAGATTCGAATCTGGTATATCATCGAGGGCAATGTGGAAAATCCAAAGTTCAAGTACGAAAGCGATCCGCCGATGGAGTTGGAGAATATCATCAGCTATACCCTGTTCGGCCAGCCGTTTTATGCCATGGATTCCTGGAAACAGGTGGTAGCCGGATCGGGCAAGGGCACTACCGCCGCCGATGTGGCGATGGATGTGATTCTTGACAAGGTGGAATCGCTGGCTACCCGGAAACTGGGCATCGATGTGGTACAGATCGACAACACCCGGATCGGCGGCGACAGCGGTACGGTGATCAAGACCGGCTGGTATATCAACCCGAAAGTGTTTTTCGCCATACAGAACGAAATAGCCGGCTCCACCGCCGATACCGGCTTCATCCTGGAGTACAAGCTATCGGATCGATGGAAGCTGATCATCAACCAGGGCAACGACAACCGGGAGGGAATCGATCTGCAGTGGAAGAAAGATTACTGACCGAACAGCAGATGGATCGTGATCCTATGTTTATTATGTTCAGATATGACTGGGAACAAGAAAGGATCTGTTAACTGAAGACAAAGTAAATTCGATTTATCGAAAAAAATGTATTCAAAAGAAGATTTCAGGCTTGCACAAAAGGTATTGGAATTCAGCTGTGAACTGGAAAAAGGACAGAATGTGATGCTGCAGCTGAACGGATTGAACGGGGTGGAGCTGTTGCGCGCCCTGGTCCAGGTATCCAGGGAGATGGAGGCCAACCCCTTTGTCAGGATCAATGACACCGAGATCCAGCGGGTGCTGCTGGAAGAGGGAGACGAGGCATTCTGGGAAAATCAGGCCGAGGTGGATCAGCTGCCGGTGATGAAACAGATGGATGCCTTTGTGGGCATCCGGGCCAGCGAAAATATTTACGAGCACTCCCGTGTCGACAGGGAAGCCAACAAAGCGTATGCCGACAAGCTGCTGCAGCCGGTCCACTACCAGGAGCGGGTGAACAACACCAACTGGGTGGTGCTACGCTATCCGTCACCGGCCTTTGCGATGAACGCCAAGATGCCCACCGAGGAGTTCCGGGAATTTTACTACAATGCGTGCCTGCTCGACTACAGCCGGCTGGCCGAGGCGATGGAGCCGCTGGAAGAACGGCTTCGGGATACCGACATGATTCGTCTGGAGGGAGAGGGAACCGACATCGAATTTTCGGTGAAGGGTCAGAACTGGATCCCCTGTTACGGCAAGCGGAATATCCCGGACGGGGAGCTGTTTTCCTCACCGATTCTCTCATCCGTGAACGGCGTGATCACCTACGCCCCATCGGTCTACCAAGGCAAGCCGTTTGAATATGTGAAGCTGGAGGTGAAGGACGGCGTGGTGATCGATTTCGACTCCTCCAACAACGAGCAGCTTGAGGAGATCCTGGAGACCGATGCAGGTGCCCGCCAGTTCGGGGAGTTCAGCTTCGGACTGAACCCGATCATCGACCAGCCAATGTACGACATCCTGTTCGACGAGAAGATCTATGGCTCCAACCACCTAACGCTGGGCAACGACTACGAGGACGCACCCAACGGCAACGAGAGCAGCATCCACTGGGACCTGGTCTGCATCGGAGCCGATCTCTACCTGGACGGGGAAAAGATCCGGGAGGGCCGGAAGTTCATCACCGACGACCTGAAGCAGCTGAACCCGGAGAAGCTGTTGTAGAATATCGGACAAGGAATTATGAATTTAGAAGTGCCTCGAGATGCTGTATTCTTAGTCGATATTCTCTCCGACCCCAGATTCGTTCCGCTGCCAAGCCCCTGATCTCCTTATGCTGCTTTGCTGCGGAACGACCGGAGGATATAAAAATAGGGTCATCCCAATCCGTAAGCTATTTCTATTTCAATCCCAACCCTACTCCCAGGTCATCCCAAGCGATAGCCGAGGGATCTTTGTGCTTGCCGCATCCGGTCGCCTCTTCAGCAAAGATCTCTCCTCCGCCCCGCATCCGCAGGGCATCCGTCGAGATGACTGCAGGTGGTCTTTATCATGTGTTGATGGCAAGGAAC
>JAWVYR010000288.1:0-3354 GCA_033722635.1 Balneolaceae bacterium
GACCTGTTTATCATGCCGAACATTCCGGTGAAAGGGGATATGGAGGGATTTGGTATCGTACTATTGGAAGCCAACATGGCCAGGACACCGGCAATAGCCTCCGACCTGGAGGGGATCAGAGATGTGATCGAGCAGGGTAAGAATGGGTATCGGGTTCCACCGGAAAATCCAGACCGTTTTTCGGAGAAAGTGAATCAGGTGCTGGAAAACGGGTTTTCCAGGTTCTCCGATAGTGCTCGGAGCTATGTGCAGGAGCGTTTCAACTGGGAACGTGTTTCGGAACAGTATCTTGATTATTTACAGAATGTTATAAAAGACCAAAGAACCTATAATCCGAAAATATAAACTATTAAGGATCAGAATTTGATTGAAGAATGTAATGGAAGTATATTTGCTGTGATAAGCATCTTTTATAAGTCGAAACGACAGACGAATGGCCGATTCTAAATCAGATCTTAAAACAAAAGATATCTTTACCAAGGCGTACGAATTCACCAAAGCTGATGAAGTAAAAGCGGAAGGGCTGTATCCCTATTTCAAGCCTCTGCAGGCCACCGATGGAACGGTTGTAACGATTGAAGGGCGGGAAGTGATCATGGCCGGATCCAACAACTACCTGGGACTCACCAACGACCCGAGGGTCATCGAAGCGGCCAGAGATGTGATCACCACCTACGGCACCGGCTGTACCGGTTCCCGATATCTCAACGGAACGCTGGATCTGCACCTCGAGCTGGAAGAAAAGCTTGCGGATTTTATGCGTAAAGATGCCTGTGTCTTGTTCAGTACCGGTTATCAAACCAACGAGGGTTCGATACAGACCATCGCCGGCCGCAAGGATGTGATCTTTTCGGACAAGGATAATCACGCCTGCATCGTAACCGGCACCCTGGTATCCAACGCCAAGACGATGCGGTATCAGCACAACGATATCGAACAGCTCCGCATGCTGCTGGAGCGGGCTGACGAGGAGGCCGGCAAACTAATAGTAAGCGACGGCGTATTTTCGATGTCGGGTACGGTCGCCAAAGTGCCGGAACTGGTTGAGCTTAAAAATGAATTCGGTGCGCGGCTTTATCTGGACGATGCTCATGCGATCGGCGTGATCGGGGAAGGCGGACGCGGATCCGCTTCCACCTTCGGACTCTCCGAAGAGGTGGACCTGATCAGTGGAACCTTTTCAAAATCATTCGCCTCGCTTGGGGGCTTTATCGTCGGTGAAAAGGCGGTTATCGAGTATATCCGTCATCATTCGCCCGCCCACATATTCAGTGCCTCCATGCCGCCCGCCAACGTGGCCACGGTGTTAAAAGCCCTTGAGATACTCCAGGAGGAACACTGGAGACTGGAACGGCTGCAGGAAATTTCCGACTACATGCGGAAAGAACTGCGAGAGATGGGTTTCAACGTCTGGACCAGCCAAACGCCCATCATTCCGGTGGTGATCGGTGAAATGCTCGAATGCTTCAAGTTTTGGAAAGCGTTGTTCGAAGCGGGGGTATATGTAAATGCCGTAGTGCCGCCCGCGGTACCCAAAGGGCAGTCGCTGGTACGCACCAGCTATATGGCTACCCACACCGATGAACACCTCGACAAAATTTTAGAGGCTTTCCGGAAGGTAGGCATCGAACGGGGCATCATCGACCAAAACGGCCATTCTTTGATCGACGTAGAGTAACATAAGTGTGAACAGATACCCCAAAACGAACGGCGTCACGTTAGTCACCACCAAGTCGGAGCGCAAACAGTTTTTGGAATTTCCCTACCACCACTATCGCGACGACGAGCACTGGATTCCCCCGCTCAAGATGGAGCAGAAGAAGCTGATCGATCCCGACAGCAATCCCTTCTTTAACAACGCGGAAATGGAGCTCTTTATCGCTGAACAGAACGGAGAAATTTGCGGGCGGATCGCTGCGATCATCGATCACCGATACAATGAATTCCACGGGACAAAGACGGGATTTTTCGGATTCTTTGAATCTATCGACGATCTATCCGTATCGAGATTGCTCTTCAAGGTGGTCACCGACTGGATGTGTAAGCGCGGGCTCACCAAGCTGATGGGGCCGGCCAATCCCAGCATGATGGATGAGATCGGCTTCCTGATCGACGGATTTGACAAAGATCCGGCTTTTCTGATGCCCTATAACAAGGAATACTATCCCCGTCTGGCGGAGGAGTCCGGATTTGAAAAGGAGATCGATATGTATGCCTTCAGGGTGACACAGGATACTGTATCCAGAGAGCGGATGGAACGGGCCGAGGAGATAGTGCGCAAAAGGAATCCCGGCCTTGTTATCCGTGAGATCGACCTGAAAAATATCGAGCAGGAGGTGGAGATCGTTCGGCATATATTCAACAAGGCCTGGGCCGATAACTGGGGATTCATCCCGCTGACCCGGGAGGAACTGGCCTCCGTTGCAAAAGAGTTCAAGCTGATACTGGATCCCCATTTTGCACATGTGGCGGAGGTCGACGGCGAGCCGGTGGCATTTTCAGTGGCGCTGCCCGATCTCAACCAGGCCCTGAAGCATATGGACGGCACGCTGTTTCCGACAGGGATATTCAAGCTGCTCTGGTATAAACGAAAGATCGACCGGATACGCACAGCCCTGATGGGAGTGCTGCCGGAACACCAGGGCCGGGGTATCGATGCACTCCTTCACAAGGAGACGATCTTCAACGGGCTGGAATTGGACATTTACTCCTCAGAACTTAGCTGGGTACTTGAAACCAATGAGATGATGATCCGCGTGGCAGAACGGATCGGGGCGTCGATCGAAAAAACCTACCGGATGTACCAGAAAACGCTCCAGTGACGCCGCAGGCGACGCGTTTAGGATATCTCCCGGGATTTTTTTGTCCAATCTTTGTTCAGGATCCTGTAAATTTATCTATCGTTGAATGCCTTTTTAAACAAAGGTGTTTATACTGTGTGTTGGAACATTTTTTAATCTAATCAGGGTAGACTCATGGCAGAATTTCGTGTGGAGGAGGATTCGATGGGCAAAGTTAAAGTTCCAAAAGATGCTTATTACGGTGCACAGACCCAGCGGGCGATTGATAATTTCCCCGTCAGCGGCATCAGGTTCAGCCGGGGTTTCATCGAAGCACTGGGTATGGTGAAGCAGGCTTCGGCCAAGGTTAACAGCGATCTCGGGCATCTGGATGAGAAGATTGCCAGGGCGATCCAAAAAGCCAGCCAGGAAGTGATAGAGGGCAAGATGGACGACGATTTTGCTATCGATATCTTTCAAACCGGTTCGGGTACCTCCACCAATATGAATGCCAACGAGATCATCGCCAACCGCGCAAACGAGCTGAAGGATGAGGAGTTGGAAACCGAGATAC
>JAWVYR010000289.1:0-3338 GCA_033722635.1 Balneolaceae bacterium
AATTTTTGCTTGTACAGAGGCAGATAATCCTCGCCGAATGAGGCCAGGGCGTTTCGCACTTCGAGATTCAGGTCCGGTTCGTCGAGTTTATCGAGCAAATCGGAGATAAAATAATCATCCTTGAGCCGCTGCACGCTTTCGATTGCAGCCTTCGCCACCGACCGGGCCTTAGCGTTGAGCAGCCTGGGAAGGTATTTGCGCGGCTTTTCTCCTTCACTCAAATAACCGAGAGCCTGGGCCACCTGGGCGCTGATAACCACTGATTCACGGCTTTTGTCATTCAGCAACTCCTCGATCAGTGATTCGTCGATCGCCTGGTCGCCCTCCCCGTCGGTGGAGTGCTTGCTGACGCATCCAAGGGCGGCGGATCTCAACTTTTCATTGCTGTGATCCAGATAGGATTGTATGACCCGGCTGGGATCCTCCTCGGAGTGCTGACAGAGGTAGTAGATCGCTTCAAGCCGAACATCCGGGTCCTCATCCTGCAACAGCTTTTTTACATCGTCGACATAGTGTTGATCCTGGATACTACCCAACAGTTCCAGGGCACGGTGACGTATCTCGCTACTTTGGTGGTGCAGCAGATCACTCAGTTCCCCGGCCAATTTATCGACATCCGAACCCCGGACAAGGTTAAGTACATACAAGATCTGGCTGCTGTTATCACTTTGCAACGCCTGCCTGACCGACTCATACAGGGAGGACTCGTCAAGATCCAGGGCTATATTGTCGGGATCGACGTAGCGGCGGGAGAGTGAGTCCCGAAACTTGTGCACATACTCCCTGCGGGCCATCACCCCAAGTGTGATCCAGCAACCCGTTACGATCAACACGAAGAAGGAAATCTGTTGAACGCTGAGATCGATGACAAAGATGAATATCAACAGGAATACTCCCGCGATTCCCCTGAAAAAACGATCGACGAAGATATCGAGAAACACCTTGGTCTTCTTTTTCACCCGCTGGGAGAGCGGCAGGTACAACAATTCCCTTCCGGTTTTGTCGATCGAGTAGCGGGTGGCATCGTCATAGCCCCGGATAAAAACGGCCGTGGCCAGCACCGGCTCTATCATCAGCAGGATGGAACCGATCGTAAGACCCACCGGTCGGGAGAGCACTGCACCGCCCAGGCCGAGCCTCCGGATGATGCTCGCCGATAGCAGTATCTGGATGAGAAACGAGGCAAAACTGAGCCCTCCGTAGAATTTGCCCATGAAGGAGGTCAGTTCGGCCGTAACCGGATAGGCGTCGTAAGCGATCGATTTGAACTGGTAGTCGACCAGCGTGGTTGCCAGCATGGTCATTCCGATGATGCCTGCAAGGATGAGCTGATACCGGGATTTGAACACGGTTTTGATAATCTCTGGTGCCGATGTTCGGCGCTCCTCCTCCGGCAGGGTGCCCGGTTCTTCGGCCGGCTGCATCTGTTTGAGATACCGGAAAATCAGTACACACACCAGGAGGATTCCGATACAGGCATACAGCAGGTTCCGTGTATCCAGTCCGAGATTGGATACCAACAGGCTTGAGGCGCCGCTGCCGGCGATGGCGCCGATGATGGCACCCAGGTTCAGAAATGAGAACAATCGTTTAGATTGGGCAGCGTCGTACAGGCCGTTGGCATACAGCCAGAACTGTGAAATCACCAACAACCCGAAGATGCCCACCCATATGTAGAACACCATGTAAATCCAGGGATCCCTCAACCAGAGCAGCCAACGCAGAATCAGCAGGTTCAGGATCAATATCAGCAGTGACCAGTGCAGCACCTTCTTGACATCGTACTTCTGTGTCATATTGGATAGCAGCTGGGTTACCGGGATCGCCACCAAAGCCAGCAGAATATAGACGAGAGGGAGCTGCTTCGGGCCGATCTCGACAAGAAACAGGCTGTCGCGGGCCGGCTTCAACAGGTAGAGCGCCACCATAAGGAAGAAATGAAGCAGGAACATCAAGAAGGCAGAGGCCCATTCTCCCTTGCGGATATCGTAAAATATATTTGCGATTTTTTTCAACATCACCGTATTGCCGGTCTTAGTCTTCCCATAATTGGATGAACGAGAAAAACGTTCTATTTCTTATAACGGGACCTCCTCTACCGAAGCCTTTTCCCGAAACTCTTTTCCTGCAAACTGAACGATGGCGATCCAACCGGCTAAGATAATCAGGGAAGCTATCGACAGCCAGCGAATATGCTCAATACCGACGTAGGCAGCCACCGTCAGGTTCAACACCACCGCAAGCACCTTGGCCGACCGCTGTACAAACATGTCGATAAATGCCTTGGCCTTGTATTTCTCGCTCTGTGTGGTGGGCGTATATAGCGCCTCCTTAGCCGACTGGTTGATGGAGTAATTGAGGCTGTTGTCGCTGACCGACATCATCGTCACAAACAGGATACTGGGTACGACCAAAAACCCGACCGATCCCAGGGTGATGGCGATCGGCAGAAACAGCAGAGCGATCCGAACCCCATATTTTTTCATGATAAAACTGGTGAGAAACAGCTGAACCAAAAGCGAAAGTACACTTGTGAGTTGACCTACAAAACCAAAATAGGCGTCCTTGTTGAGATCCCCGGCAATTTCACTGGCGATGATGGCCGAAAGCTGAAAATCGACGATATTGGAAACCATCTCATACAAACCGATGATACCCACGATCGCCAGCAGGTACTTCGACTTGAATACCAGTAACGCACCCTCATAAATAGAGCTGCACTTTTTATCACCCCCGCAGGGTTTCTGTTCTTCACTCACCAGTTCAACACGGTTGTTTACGATATATCCGATACCGGCCAACAAGATCATCGGTATCACGCAGATATAAAGCAATGTATCCCGGCCGAGCGTCTCTACATAACCCACGACAATCGAGGAACCCACGATACCCCCGATGATTCCGCCCAGTCCCACGATACCGTATGTTCGTTTGGCCTGATCGGAATGAAAGATGTCGTTGGCAAATGCCCAGAAAAAAACCACCAGCGTGGAGTTGAACATATCTCCCAGCACATAAAACGACCAGGTAACCCCGGGTGTAATGCTGTCCATCAGCATACCGAATCCAATAAACAGCAGAGCGTAAACGGAACAGATAACGACATTCAGTTTCTGCCGGTGCAGCCTATCCGACAGCCATGTAAACCCGATGACAATCAGGTAGACAACCACCATATTCAATACCTTGGCCAGCTGTTCAACTTCCGCACCGGAAAAGGTACTGCCCAGAAACTGCAGGGGCGACTCTTGGTAGTAGTTGACCAGCAGTCCCCGCTTTAGCGGCTTGAGAATCCAGAAGGTCGCGATCACCATAAAGAAGTAGAGCGACATCAACAG
>JAWVYR010000290.1:0-3335 GCA_033722635.1 Balneolaceae bacterium
ATGCGGCTCAGGCTCAATGCATTTTCCCGGTTGGTGACCTCCAGCTCCTGGTTGGCAACCGTGGCCTCCTGGTTGTACAGGTCAACCGTCGGACGCGATCCCACTTCCACCTGGGCTTCAATCTGCTCGAGTTGTTTGCGCTGCGATTCCAGGTTTTCCCGGGCGATCTCGAGCAGCTCCTTGTCCAACAGCACCTGCAGGTAGCGGGAAGCGGTCTCGAAGATCACCGTCTCGCGGGTGCGCTGCAGCGACTCGCGGCGCGACTCGGCGTTGAACTGACTGCTTTTCAGGCTGTTCAGGTTTTCAAAACCGTTGAATATCGGTATGCTGGTGTTCAGGCTCGAGCCGAAACTGTTGATTGTGAGATCGCCGAATTCTCCCGTAACCTCGTTGAACTGACGGCCGATACTCTTATTCCCGGACAGGCTTGAACTGAGCGACGGCAGGTAATCGGCTTTTTCACTCCTTACCTGCGTGCTGGCGAGGTCCAGGTTGTTTTCAGCCTGTTTGAGGGTGTAGTTGTTTTCCAGGGCGATATCGATCGCCTCTTCAAGTGAGATGGATCGTGGTTGCTGTGCATACAAAGCCGCACTCAGCCCTAAAATGAGTACGACCAGGAGGGTCCCTGTTCTCATAGATTTCTACTGTTTATTTGTTTTGGATTAAACACGTACGTTACACGAAAAACGTACTACTTAGTTACGCGGGGGTTAATGAATTTATCAGCGAAAGCGTTCTCTTTTAAACGGATTTTTTAATTCTCCGGTTTGCCGTTGGTCAGCGGTGAGGATTCGTCCGATTCCAGCCCCATGATATCTTCCACATATTCGGAGGCCAGGGTTACGGCTTTCCGGGTAGCGAGCTTTTTCAATTCATGCCATAATATGTGGGCAAGTCCATCATCGGAGAAAAGCGAACGCTCCCCGGACCCCCCTGAACGGCGGTGGCCGACGAGAAATCCGGCAAGAATGGAAAATCCCACGATCGGCAGCGGATGTCTCTTGATGATCTCTACCGGATCGAGCTTGGAGCTCACATCGGTCCGGACCCGGTCCATCGATTCGTCCAGCTCATCCTGGATCCGTTTCAATTCCGCTTCCAGCTCCCGTTTTTTCTTTTCTATTTCATCGATTCGGTCATCTGGCATGGTAGAAAAATCGGTTTATTGGTCTTGGGTCTTTTGATGTTCGGAGAGTCTTTTCGTCGACCGCTGTTTTGTCTCCTCCTCTCCGTTTGGCGAAATCGCGCGGATAATTTCGCTCTCAAAATGATCCTGAATACGATTCAGCAGGCTTTTCGGCTTCAAATAGACAAACATGAACCCGAAGATCAGCAGTGGGATCGACACCAATACATATCCGAGGCTCTCGCTGTTCAACAGCTCTCCGAGGTAAATGGCAAGCGCCACCAGCAGGCAAACCAGGGCCCCAAGCAGCAGAAACAGCCCGCCGATCTTCTGCATCGATTCGGCCATGAACCGCGACATATGCTCACCGATATCCAGCATCATCAGCTCGATTCGCTTCTCGATATAGAGCTTGACATCGGCTGATATCGCCTTGAGCCGGTTGCCCAATTGTTCTGTCTGATTATCCGCCATCGTATCAGTCATCTGAACTTAAAATTCGCCCCAGCAGATATCCCGCCAGAAGTCCCGCCGCGATGCTTTTCAACGGATGTTCACGGATCAGTTTTTCGGTACGCTGCTTCAGATCCTCCAGTTGACGCACCAGATCCTCATCCTCCACGATGCGTCTACCGCGCTCCAGTGCTTCATCCAGTCTACGATTGATGTTTTGAAGAATCTCTTCGTTCATGATCCAAGGTTCCCTTTTTTGCTTTATTCTCTTAACTGAATTTAATGCTATATCATTTGAAAAGAAAAATTGATTGCACCGGCAGGAAAGAAAGGACTACTCGTACCGCAAACTCTCAATCGGATCGAGTTGGGAGGCCTTGTAGGCCGGATAGACGCCAAAAACAATGCCGATCACGGTCATGCCGATGATGCCGCCGATGGCCGCCGACCAGGGAAATACCACACCTGATTCGATCCAGACGGCCATCAGATTGCCCCCGAGTATGCCGATGATCATCCCGATGATCCCCCCGATCTGGCAGATAAATATCGCCTCCATCAGAAACTGGGAGATGATCGCCCGCCGGGTGGCCCCCACCGCTTTGCGGATGCCGATCTCCCGGGTGCGCTCGGTGACCGAAACCAGCATGATGTTCATCACACCGATACCGGCACCGAGCAGGGCGATGCCGCCTACCACAAAACCGAATATATAGAGCACGCCGGTAAACTGGTCGAACACGCCCGAGAGCGACTCGTTCGTTTCGATTTCAAAATCATTCTCCTCCCCGGGCGGCACCTTCCTGATCGTACGCAGGAGCCCGGTAAGCTCATCCATGGTCGACTCCAGGAGCGTCATCGAAGGAGCTTTTACCTGTATATCAATGTTGCGGTCCGGCCCGTAGGCATTGATGGCGGTTGAATAGGGAAGCAGCACAAAGTTGTCGAGCGATTGCCCGAAGACCGTCCCCCGCTCCTCCACCAGCCCGATCACGGTATAGGGCCGACCATCGACCCGGATCGTTTTACCCAGGGGATACTCGATATCAAACAGGATTTCATTCACATCCTGGCCGATGATGGCAAAGGGACGCCCGTAACGGATATCTTGCTCTGTAAAATTCCGGCCGTCGGCGATATCATAGGCGTTATTGCTCAGATAATACTGGTTGCCGCCCTTGACCCTCACATTCGGCTCGGTCTCCTTATCTTCCCTCATCACCTTGGTAACCCTGAAGGTCTCATCGGGACTGATCTCCCGGGAGAGCGAGACCCGCTCCATCAGCCTCTCCATGGTTTCAAAGGTGATGTTATCGCGGTTACGATACTTCTGGAAGTCTCCCCCCATTTGCACCGAGGGGTACTTGGAGATGTTGACCACATTGCCCCCCATCAACGAGAGGGTATCCTTGAAATAGGTGTCCAGCACCAGCACCGCGGTGGATGCACTGATGATGGCGAACACCCCCACAACGATCGCCAGCAGCGTCAGCGAGGAGCGCAGCTTGTTGGCTCTCAGAGAGTCAAGCGCCTGTTTGAAGACTTCTTTCAACAGCATATTGCAGAACCGTAGATTCGTTTATTATTCATAACGCAGGGATTCGATCGGATCCTGTTTCGCAGCCCGGTAGGCCGGCAGGAATCCGAAAATGACACCTACGATCGTACAGATGATGAAGGCCACCATCACGGTACCCCATCCCAGGTAGGCCACGAAAAACTGGTTGATCGCTTCGGTGGTCAGGATCGATATCAA
>JAWVYR010000291.1:0-3330 GCA_033722635.1 Balneolaceae bacterium
AGATCCGCTGAGATTCAGATTATGGAATCGGTGCAAAAGTAAACAATTTAGATCTTCTTTCACATAGATATTCGCAGAATTGATCTATATCGGTCAACGGCCTGATTTATCCTTGTTGTACGGGTGGGCAGGTGAGGATGGATTGGAGGATTATTTCGTTGTTATCATTCATGGGCTGACCAGGGTTAGCTGTCTTGGAAGATGTCCAGATAGGCAGGAATTGGAATTGAGATAACATCCGCTGTTATGATCCTGCAAAAATAAACTGAATGCGGAATAAAGTACCTTACCGCAAGTTCCGCCCTGTCTCATTATTGCCTTCAAGTGCATCCAGGATCGGACAGTCTCCTTTCGGACCTTCCCCGGAACAGGCATCGATCAGGTCGACCAGCGTTTTTTTGATCCGCTCCAGGTCTTCGATCTTGTCTGCCACATCCCGGTATTTTACCTGCGCCTCTATTTTGATCTCCGAACAGGTGGTATTGTCGTCCATCCGCAAGTCAAGCAGTTCTTTGATCTCGCTGAGGGTAAATCCCAGCTCCTGGGCCCGTTTGATAAACTTGATCTGGTCGATATGGCGCTGGGTAAAGATCCGGTAGCCCGATCGCCGCCGGTCCGGTTCGGGAATCAGCTCCCTTTTTTCATAGTAGCGAACCGTTTCTTTGTTGACATCCGCTCGCCGGGCTACCTCGCCGATTTTGTAGGTATCGACGTCACGGTATTTTTCCTCTATATCTTCTCTCATATCGTATCGGCATACTAAGGGGACCTTCGACGAAATACAACTGCCCTTCTCATGCTCTGGCCGGGAATCAATTCGCTGTCTACATATTCGTCAATTGATTTTTTTCATCGTCTTTCCGCAGCAGCAAGTCGGATTTTGGGTCCCCGAACAGTTAGCCGGTGCACTTTTGGTTACAGTTACTTCGCATCCGCAACTTTCATCGGGACATTGATAGATTTCTCCTTTTTTTAATGGCATAGTCAAACCTCGTATAAATTAACAGTTACATTTCATTTCCCAATATAAGACCTGTACCATGGTCTAGAGTCAAATCTAATGTTAATTTTTGAATTGAGATAGATGAGATGCCGAATACCGGATACCGTACATTTGCTCTACAAAGCCTTATCGTAGATGAGCAGGTTGCCGGATGAGGGATGCTATATTCAAAATTAAGAATTCAACATTCAAAATTTTTCAAACCGTTACCAGCAGCGCCGTACCGTACATGATCGCCAGTCCCAGTGTGAAGCCGGCGATATTGCTGACGCTGAACCAAGTGCGCCGATCCGACTGTCGGTAAAGATAAGTCCCTACTTCCACAATCACCTGCAGGATGGCACCGGCCCCGATGCCGAAGAGAATAGCCGACCAGTGAGGCGAATAGGAGAACGCTCCGACCAGCGTACCGGCGGAAGCGGGCAGCCCGGCCAACAGTGTCAGCCCCACAAACACCCAGATGGAGGGTTTTTTCTCAAGAAGTGGGGCTGCTATTCCGATTCCTTCGGTGAGATTGTGAAGGGTGAATCCGACCACCAGGAAGGATCCTAACGCCACCTCGCCCGAGGTCATCGCTGCGCCCACCGCCAGTCCTTCACCCAGGTTGTGGAACCCGATGCCAAGGGCCAGATAAAAAGCAAGGGAGAGTCCGACGGGAGCTTCTCCCGATCGGCGGCCGAGAGCAAAAATGATCAAAAAGGAGAGTGCGGTGACCAGCCAGACCATCACCGATCCTTCAAACACTTCTGCCGCCTCTTCCGCCATCTCCAGCGCTTCGATGAAGGTGTCGAAGAGCAGGAACACAAGCAGGCCGATGGTCAGGGTCAGGATAAAATGCAGTCCACCGGTTCCCAGGGTTTTGAGGTAGGGATAGAAGAGCAGCCCCAGGCCCACCGGTATCACCCCGATAAAAATACCCAACAAAATGAATCCCATAATGCGGTTTATACTCCATTCCGGGGTGGGGGTAGCGACCTCGATGGTGTGTCCGAAGGTAACCCCGGTGTGAGTGATGAAGGTGATCTCATGCAGCTCATCCTTCACCCAGGGATAGGGAATATCGATACGGGCGGTGGAAAGCCGCGGCAGCGGTCCTTCGGGTGTCTGGGAGAACTCCCAGTAGGCGCCATCCACCATCACCTGGCCGATTTTTATCGGTTCGGAACCGTTGACACGTACTTTCAGGTGGATTCCCTTGTTATCAAGGCGGGTCTGTTCGACGGTGATCTGCTCGACCGGGGGAGCAGAAATGCCCAGGGGTGCCAGGGGATCGGTGGCCAAAAACAGGATGACGGCCCCCACCAGTATGATGATGGGAACGATCGCCCAGATCCATCTCGGAAAAGTCGGAGTAGTCGGTTCGTTCATACGGAAACCTCTCTGTCTTGTACGTCGAAAAAGCTCATCCAGCCGAGTTCGGCAAATTCCGTCTGATGGGCGTGGAACATATAGAGGCCGGGTTCAAAATCCTTGAAGGAGGTCTCGATGATCCCCCGCTGCGCCTGGCAGAGCATCACGGTGTCGACGGTCTTGTGGGTCGGTTCAAAGGTGGTGCCGTGATCGTAGTAATCAAAAAAGTTGGCATGCAGGTGGAAGGAGTTGATCGGATCGAACTCGGTAACATTGATCAGATAGACACGGACCGGCCGGTCGCGGTCGATCTCGATCGGTCGATCCTGGTAAGCAAAGGCGACGGTGTTGGCTGCATAGACTTCGTTATCCTCATCGAAGTTGGTGTCGAAGCCGTTCATAACGATCACCATTTCCTGCCACCGTTGGTTTTCACTGGTGCCCAGTAACCGTGTTTGGGCCACATCGGCATGATCGGGATGGCGTTTCGGGTCCGGATCCACGATAAAGGCGCCGTACAGTCCCTTGTGGATATGCCGCTTGAGCGGCGTGGCATGGCAGTGGTAGAGATGGCAGCCGAACGGTTCTGCATCAAACTCGTAGGTAAAAGATTCGGTAGGCTTGATCATTCCCGGACCGGTAGCCGGTATCCCGTCCATCGATGTCGGATGAATGCCGTGAAAGTGAATGGTATGCGGATGGGAACCTGCATTGATGAATTTGATGCGCACCCGGTCGCCCTCTGTACAGCGTATCGTGGGACCGGGAATACGCCCCCCGTAGGTCCATGCCGGAAAAAATACGCCGGGGGCGATCTCGATCTCTTTGTCAACCGCTACGATCTCATATTCACGCAGCGTCTGCCCATCCGGCAGGGTTGAGACTTTGCCGGTATCCCAATCGGTCAATATATCATGGGGATCGAACTCATTGCGCCGGTGATCCACCTGCCCGACCGTCGACATCGCTCCATGCGA
>JAWVYR010000292.1:0-3324 GCA_033722635.1 Balneolaceae bacterium
CTCTTCATTCATCCCTATGTGGTGGATCCCAATGATGAAAATGTGATGTACTATCCGGGCGGGCGTGACCTGTGGCGAAATACCAATCTCGGCGCGATCTCCAATTCCAACAGCAGCGGCACCAGCACAAACTGGAACAGCGTCAGCAATATCGTCCCGTCGGGATATGAAATTACGACTATTGCAATGCCCGAATCGCCTGTCAACCAGGTCTACTTCGGAGCTTCTTCGACCTCTTCTGCGCCGCTGGTTTACAAGCTTGATAATGCAAAAACCAACAGCAGCCCGACCGATATAACCCCCTCATCTTTACCATCAGGGGCCTATGTACACGATATTGAGGTCAACCCGCAGGACGGAACCGAGGTGATCTTTGTGCTCTCCAACTACGGAGTAACCGCGATCTACCATACCTCCGACGGGGGTTCGAACTGGACAGCGGTCGAGGGTAACCTGGATGCCAATCCCGGCCCCTCCATTCGCAATGCGGAGATCGTCAACACCCCGGCCGGTACCGTCTACCTGGTGGCTACCAGCACCGGCGTATATTCTACCGATGCCCTCAGCGGCGGCAGTACCACCTGGGTGCAGGAGGGATCGAGTACGATCGGGTATACCGTTACAGAATATCTGGAATCCCGCGACTCGGATGGTAAGGTGCTGGCGGCCACCCACGGGCGGGGCATGTATACCGGTACCTTGAATGTACAATCCGTTCCCGGCGACCCCTCGGCCCCCACAGCCCTTGGCCTGACTACGCCCCAGGACGATATCCTGGTTGATTGGGATGCCAGTCCCGAAGCCGATGTGATCCGCTACCGGATCTACCGGGGCAAGGGCCCGAACAGCCTCGCCTTGTTCGACAGTGTATCCTCCTCCCAAACGGAATTCACCGATACCAACGCCTCCTTCGGTTCCTGGTTCTACCGGGTGACCGCCGTGGATGTGGATCTCAACGAGAGCGGATTCTCCGATCTGATCAGCGCCTTCCAGCAGTTTAAAACGGTCGATACCAACTGGAAGCTGATCGGTTCTCCGATGGTGGCACAGGGGAATGTAGGCTTCCCTTCGGGGTTCAGCCTGTTCGGCTTCAACGGGGCCTACCAGTCGGTGCAGACCACCGAGCCCAAGAAAGGATTCTGGATCAAGGCCACAGCGACCGACAGCATGGTATTCGACGGCAGCGCCATGATCAGTTCAACCATTAGTGTCAACCAGGGCTGGAACCTGATCGGGGGCATCGCCGACACCATTCTAACCACCGATATCAACGATCCGGGCGGGGTGTTGAGTGCCACACCCATCTTTGAATACGATGGCAGCAGCTACCAGTCGGCTTCAGAAATCAGGCCCTCCGACGGATATTGGATTCACGCCGATCAGCAGGGACAGATTGAGCTGGCCCTGACGATCACGCAAACCACGCCCGAGGCACCCGGAACCAGGAATACCTTCTACGTGACCCCCACGGCGGATGCACACTGGGATGAAATAAGATTCGCGGCCAACGGAATAGAGCAATCGATGTATGTGGCCGGGGTATCCCTGAACCCACGGGAAAAACAACCCTATCTGCTTCCGCCCCAGGCGCCGGCTGCCGGACTGGATGTTCGCACCACGGATGGATACAGCCTGGCCACCGACGACAAGACCGAAATCGACCTGACCGCATCCGCCTATCCGGTGCGGGCCACGCTGTTGCAGCAGGGAGCGTCGGGCAGCCGGTACCGGCTGGTGGGCCTGAATAATGGAGAAGAGATTTATTATGACTTGGAGCCGGGCAAAAGCGTCGAAATCACCAAGTCATACAGCCAGCTCTTTCTCGAGATCGTCTCCAAACAGAGCAAGACACTTGTCAACGAGCTGTTCCCGAACTATCCCAACCCGTTCAACCCGGCAACCACGATCAAGTACCAGCTCTCCGAACAGGCGGAGGTTCGTCTGGAGGTATATGATATCCTTGGAAGGAGAGTGGGCGTGCTGGTCAATGAACTGCAACTGCCGGGTGAATACACCGTCAACTTCGACGGATCCCGGCTCTCCAGCGGTACCTATTTTATTCAGCTGCGCGCGGGTGATTTCCTCAAGAATCAGAAAATGACCTTAATCAAGTAAACCGATGAACTACCTCAAACAAGGCTTACGTTTAACAGTACTCCTGTCCCTGACGCTCGTGTTGAGCTATTGCGGAGGCAGTTCCGATTCCGGGAACGGAAACGGAGGCAACGGAGGTAATAACCAGGTCAGCCTGTCAACTACGCCTAACCCGGCCGAGGGCGGATCGATCAATCCCAGTTCCGGC
Source organism: Balneolaceae bacterium (assembly GCA_033722635.1). Classification (GTDB taxonomy): domain Bacteria; phylum Bacteroidota; class Rhodothermia; order Balneolales; family Balneolaceae; genus JAWVYR01. The sequence goes on from JAWVYR010000292.1 coordinate 2,303, forward strand.
AATTTTAATCCGGGCACCGACGTGACGGTGGAGGCTCTTCCAAGCAATGGTTGGGAATTCGTGGAGTGGACCGGCGACATACAGTCCACCGACAACCCGCTCACCTTTACGATACAGAGCAACACCAGCCTGACCGCCAATTTCAACGCAGTGAATTCGATCTATACAATGGACCTAACGGTAGCTGATTCTCTGAATTCACGCAACCTGGGTTTCGGGCAGGACCAGAATTCCAGTTCGGCGACTGACGATGCAGCTGATATGGAATCCCCACCACCCCCTCCATCGGGGGCATTTGATGCCTTTTTAAAATCCGGTACCGTTAGATTGGTCCAGGATTTTCGCAGTTTTACGACCGACAGCATCGACTGGAATCTGCAGTATCAGATGGGATCGGGCGATTCGCTTTTCCTCTCATGGACCCTGACCCAGACGCGCCTGGAGGGTACGCTGAATATGGTCTCATCTGATAACTCCATACAGGTCGATATGTTAAACCAGCAGAATTTTGCCTTTCCGGTAACGGCCGCCGACAGCCTGATCATCCAGTACCGATTCCAGGATCAATAAACGGAAATCCGAGGCTACTGTGGATACAGTGGCAGCCTCTGTGACCGGTGCAGAGTGATCAACCCGAATGCAGGTACCGGGGGGATAATCGTTGCTTCGAACAGGGCGGCCTGTTGGCTGTAGTCGATCTCAACAACTTTGCCGTAATCCTCACCTCCGAAGCGAGTGGCCCCAGGCGTGAAAAACACATGATTTTCATCCGGCAAAAAATCGACTTCCGACACGATTCGTGAATAGGTCTCTGCGCCACGCTGCTTGCCGTACGACCAGGTCTGCTGTATCGTCATGGCCTGCTGGTCAATGGCGTACTCCACCGCCCGGCTGTAGAGCTGGCTGCCGGAGTAATTGCGGTTCTCCCCGTTGTCAAATAGAAAGATATTTCCGTCGGGCTTGATCTTGACTGCGTGCTGATACCACGACCACTCGAAATCAGGATGATTCACGTCACCGGA
>JAWVYR010000293.1:0-3299 GCA_033722635.1 Balneolaceae bacterium
ACCAATGAATCTGCAAGTGCCGTTTTTAATATTCGCAGTTCTTTGGACAGTATTTGCCGGCGTTCTTACCGATTCAGCCATCCTGTATGCACAAGATGATGAATTGGAAGCCCAGGTATGGGAGGTGGACATCCGTGGGAACAAAACCTTTTCCGACCTGGTCATTAAGCAGAATATTGCCACCAGTGCCCCCACGTTTTTTCAGAAGTTGAGTTTCTGGAGCCGGGGCTCACATCCCTATGATGAGACGGAAATACGAAAGGATGTGATCCGTATTCGTCGCTACTATCAACGGAGGGGATTTATACATGTGGAGGTTAGCAACCGGGTGGAACCGGGGGGCGGCAAGCAGTGGAAAAAAAGGGTCGTATTCATTATCAAAGAGAACAGTCCTGTGAGAATCAATAGTGTGGCGTACGAGTACCAAACCGACCCCGGAGATCAAAAAATCATCAAGGAGAGTTCGGCATTTCAGCGTGCCAAGCAACGCCATCCCTTTCAATCCGGCAATCGGTATGGAGTGATCAACGAACCCGAAGTGATCGGAACGCTTACGGATCAGTTGAAGAACCTGGGATTTGCCTATGCGGAAGTCGGCCTGGAGGCCGAGGTCGATTCCGTGGCAAACACTGCAAATCTGTCTCTCCGGATAAATACAGGTCCCCGCAGTTATATCGACAAGATCATCGTGGAAGGCGAGAAATCGGTGAGCAAGAACCTGGTGGTGCGGGAATCGGGGTTAAAATCAGGTGAACTCTTCTCGCAAAACGACTTGCAGGAGGCTCAGAAAGAGTTGTTCAATAACCACCTGTTTCGCTTTGCCACCATCAGCATTCCGGAGCAGGAGCAAGACACCACGATAGATCTGCAGATCAGGGTTCGGGAGAGTCCTTTGCGCACCGTTCAGGCACTTATCGGTTTCGGCACCGAGGATTACGCCCGGGGTCAGCTGAGCTGGACCCATCACAATGTGGCCCGGAAAGGCCACCGCTTTACCATATCGGGTCGGGCCTCGTTTATCGAGCAAACCGCCAATATTGATTACCTGTTCCCGTACCTGTTCAATACCAAAAGCAGCTTTGTGGTTTCTCCCTTTTTCCAGCATCTGGATGAAAAGAGTTTTGAATTGATCCGGGGAGGGGTAACCAACAGCTTCATCTATCGGTACAGCGAAAATCTTACCGGAACCGCCTCCTACCAATACACCAAAAACAAGGAGCTGACCCAGCAGCTGAATGTAGATCTGCCCGACACCACCCAGCGCTACGATCTCTCCTCTTTTCAGTTTACCGGCTATTACGGAGCCGGCTTCCGCAGGCAGCAGATCGGATGGGTGGTCCGCCCCTACCTGGAGTTTTCGGGTATCTTCGGAGCTGCCACCTTTAGCTTTCAGAAAGCCTCCATCGACATCCGGCGGTTCACCCGGCTCTCCTCCTCCACCGTGTTGGCAACCCGGATCGAAGGTGGAAGTATATTCAGCGCGGGGCAGGATTCCCTTCCCAGCAATATCCGGTATTTCCTGGGTGGCACCAGTTCGGTACGCGGATGGCTTCGGCAGGAATTGGGCCCAAAACGGGCGCTGGTCGACTCCACCGGATTCGAGAGATATGTACCCGTTGGAGGGCGCACATTTTTCGGCTTCAATCTGGAGATCAGACAGGAGTTGAATGCCTTCATCAAGGGTTTTGGTTTAGCGGTCTTTCTGGACGGCGGACAGGTCTGGAGGAAACGGATCGACTTTTCAGAACGGCCCATGCAGTTTGGTGCAGGGGGCGGGATACGCTACCAGTCCCCGATCGGACCATTACGGCTGGATGTCGGGTTTAAATTGAATCCGACTCCCGAAGATCTGAACAAATTTCAGGGTCGTGACTTCAACCAGGGTTTGGAAACTTTTGCCATACACTTTAGTATCGGGCAGGCATTTTGATGAATACCGTTAATTCACATACCGGATCAAGCCGCTGGAAAAAGTGGATATGGGCAGCTGCGATACTGCTCATGCTGTTGGTACTGGCGAGGCTGTCGCTCAGAAGCGACTTCATGCTGGATTATGCCAAAAACCGTGTTGAATCGGCTGCCAACGAAAGGCTGAACGCGCGGCTGGCTATCGGGGAGATTCGCGGGGATCTCTGGAATCAGGTGCAGTTATATGCGGTCACGCTGGCCCGGGAGGATACCCTGGCCCGTATGGATTCGATCCTGGTGAAGTATAACATCTGGACTCTGCTGTCACCGGTCTTCGAAATATCCGTGCTTCGGGTCAACGGTCCCGAACTGGATCTTGGATGGAATAAGGATGGAAAATCGAATCTTGCGGGGCTGGTTGACGAAACGGATAAAGGTACGGAAGAGCCCGGCGGTTTTCCATTTCAGATCGATTCGCTGGATGTGAAGAATGGCGGCATAAGAGCAAGCATCGCCGGGATGGCTGCGGATTCCATCTATCTTCTCAGCAATATCAATGCAGCAAGCAGGTTGGCCCTGCTCGGAGATACGTTCGAATTCGATCTCAGGGAGCTCAGCTTTGATATCCTCAAAACCCGTCTGAATACACCGATCAGCGTTACCACCTCCGCCACCGGTACCAACCGGCAATGGACCCTTGAATCGCTGGTGATGGCTACCGGATCCTCCATACTGCGTTCCAGCGGACTGTTAAACACCGCTGACTCGACAGCACGCCTGGATCTAACTACCGAACCGCTCTCCTGGCAGGATCTGAATCGCTATGTGGACCGGTACCCGGAAAACAGCGATCTCAGAATAGACCTGGGGATAAGGGGAACGCTTAGCAGGATGGAGTTGACGCTGCAGGCGGAGGCGAATGGCCTCCGGGGTTTGCAGGTCAACTCCAGGGTGCGGATGGACTCTGCGCTGCAGATGAACTCCCTGCGTGTAGAGGCTGAAACGATTGATCTACAGTCATTTCTCAATACGAAGGAGGATATTCTATTACAGCGCCCTGAATTCAGCGGTGAAGGGCAACTGGACTTCAGCGATGTTAGTCAGGCCGTTTTCAAGGGTACTTTTTCGACCGGTGAGGTACGTTATGGACGGTATCAGCTCGATCGCCTGGAAAGCAAATACCGGTTGAATTCCGGAAAACTCACTGCCGAATTAAACGGCAGCAGGGGGCGTCAGCGAATTACCACATCGTTCAATCTCAATGATCTCTGGAGCGGCCGTCCGGCGATCAGCCTCACCGCTGCCGGGAATCGAATGAACCCCGGATACTGGATCGATGATCCTGCCTATACCGGATCGGTCAATTTCAGGGGAGATCTGTTGGGTGAAGG
>JAWVYR010000294.1:0-3290 GCA_033722635.1 Balneolaceae bacterium
ACCTTTTTCCACCCCCCCTCGGACACCCAGATTTTGCTTTCCGGGAAGGTCAGCTCCCAGTAGTTGTGGCTCTTCCCGGCCAGCCCGCCGATATGGTCGTAATGCAGATGACTGAGAAAGATATCGGTGATGTCATATTCGCTCAATCCGTTCTTTGAGAGGTTCTCCCTCATGATATCGGTGCTGGTATCCTCGCCGAAATCACCGATGCCGGCATCAAACAGGATGTTGCGCTCCGGGGTTCGGATAAGAAAAGGGTTGATGGAAATCTTCAGGGCCCCTTTTTCAGCGGACTCATCCCGCTCTACCGGTCTGAACTGCTTGTCGGTACCCACCGAGAAGGTACCCTCGTAGAGCGCATCGATGGTTATTTTGGTTGAGGAAGCCATATGCATTGATTGTTTACCCCTGACAAGGGAGGTAGCTGAAAAAAGGTTCCCTTTCCAGCGGACTATGCGGGTACACTTCTATTTTTCGTTTTCCTCGTGCTTTTCATAGGCTTTGATGATATCCCGCACCAGCTTATGCCGAACCACATCATTTTGATCCAGGTAGACAAACGATATCCCCTCAATATCCTTTAGAATATCGGGAATCTGGATCAACCCCGACTGCTTCTTCCGGGGAAGGTCGGTCTGGGTGATGTCGCCGGTGATGATTGCCTGGCTATTGAAGCCGATCCGGGTCAGGAACATCTTCATCTGCCGATTGGTCGCATTCTGGGCTTCATCCAGGATGACGAACGCATTGTTGAGCGTCCGTCCCCTCATATAGGCAAGAGGCGCAATCTCTATCGTGTTTTTTGCCAGGTGAAGCTCGAGCTGGTCGTGTTCGATCATCTCTTCCAGGGCGTCATACAGCGGACGAAGATAGGGATCGATCTTTTCCCGCAGGTCGCCCGGCAGAAATCCGAGTGTTTCGCCCGCCTCTACAGCCGGCCGCGCCAATATGATTTTCTTAACCCACCGTTTTTTTAATGCCCGCACGGCCAGCGCCACCGAGGTAAAGGTTTTTCCGGTACCGGCCGGACCGATAACAAATACGATGTCGTTTTTTTCCGATGCACGTATTATTTCCACCTGCCCGGGCGTCTTGGCACCGATCGCCTCCCCTTCATGTGTATGGGTGATAAATTCCCCGTCGGTCTGCACATCCCGCAACGGATTCGGGCGGGGTGACTCAACATCGCTCTTTTTGAGGGCGAGTACGGTTTCCACGTCGCGTTCGGTGAGATCCTGGTTGCGCTTGGCCATGCCGACCAGCTCGTCTATGATTCTTTTGATCTCTTCGCGATCCTTCTTCGGCCCTTTCAGCTTGATGGAATTGCCCCGGGCCGTGATTTTGGTATCGGGATAGGCCTGATCCAGCTTGGCCAGGTGTTTGTCTTCAAATCCGAATATGATGACCGGCTCCACCTCATCGATTTCGATGGAGCTTTTTTTCGCTTGTTTGTCGTTCGAAATAGGTTCTCCTCTTGCTTTTCTTTGAGGGTTGTTAAACTTTAAAGATAAGGATTTTACCGGAAAATTTAAGGTGCCGCAGTGGATGAAGATCCTGCTTAATTGAGTGGTGCGGGAGCTGGTAACACCCCTTCCTGGAGGATTGAATGGCTCTTTTCAGGCGATGGTCCCCTTGCCGGTTCGCGCTTTCTTAACCAGCTCTTCGATTCGCTTTGCCCGGTTCCTGGCCTTGAAAACGCTGCTGCCGGCTACCAGCACATCGGCCCCGGATTGTGATATCTTTTCGATATTTTCCGTTCCCACGCCGCCATCCACCTCAATAAGGTAGTTGAACTGTCCTTCTTCCCTCATATTGGCCATGTAGCGGAGCCTTTCATAGGTCGATTCAATAAAATCCTGGCCTCCAAAGCCGGGATTAACGCTCATCACCAGCACCAGGTCAACCATCCCGAGTACCGGTTCAATCGTATACAGGGAGGTGGCCGGATTGACCGCCACCCCGGCCATCACCCCGTACTGCTTGATCTGCTGGAGTACCCGGTGCAGGTGGGGGCAGGCTTCAACATGAACGGTGATCTGGTCGGCACCGGCGTCAGCAAAAGCTTCGATATACTGTTCCGGATGTTCAATCATCAGGTGCACATCCAGAAAACCTTCGGTGCAGCGCCCGGCCGCGGCCACAAAATCGGGTCCGTAGCTTATGTTGGGCACAAAATGGCCGTCCATGATATCACAGTGAATCCACTGGATTCCCGCTTGGTTACACTCCTCTATCTCCTCACAGAGCTTCGTGTAATCCGCTGCAAGTATCGATGGTGCCAGTATGGGAAGTTCAAAATCCATTATTCTCGGTTGTTGTTTTGTCGGGTGCTGTCGGGATCATCAACATAGGTGGTATCCACCCGGATTGCGCCCGATTCACTTTCCTCTTTCACATCGAAGCGTTCTGAGACGATCAGTTTCAGCGATTCCCCCTCGATCAGGGTATCCTTTTTAGGCGTGTATTCCAGAATCACATTGGGGGGTTCCTCCTTGCTGGGTCTGAAGCGGATCTCCTCGACCCTCAGCCCTGCCTCTCGCAGTTTGAGCTGGGCTTCGGTCAGGTTGAGGCCGATGATGTCGGGCACCTCCACCACCTTTTCCCCGAGCCCGTCACTTACCGCCAGATTGACCACGGTACCCCGCTCCACCTTCCTGCCGGATTCGATCGACTGGCGGAGAACGGTGTTCTTGAAACGGGAGGATTCGAAGCTAACTGTCCCCACCTCCAGCCCGTAGTTCTGAAGCTGAATCTTGGCATTACGGAGCGACAGATTGACCACATCCGGGACCATCACCGTCGGGCGGGAACCGGTATTCACGGTCAGGTAGATCTTGCGATTTGGTTTGACAATTTCCGAGGGGTAGGGGGTCTGGTCGATGATATAGTTGGCCGGGTAGGCAGCATTGGCGCGGCGGTCGGTCACTTCATAGCGCAGTCCGTAATTTTGCAGCATCTGTTCTGCCTCGGTCATCGACATCCGTGTTACGTCGGGTACGGTTACCCCTTCATTGTAATTGGTGTATTCGGGCATCAACACCTCGTTCATCAACAGGAGGATGGCGATGCCCGCGACCACCAGTCCAGCAATCGTGTAATACAGCTTCTTGCTGGTCAACAGGTTTTTCAGTTGATTAAACATCGATCATACATTTAAAAAATATCAATTTAGTCACGGTATCATTTAAAAACGCACCTTGACCGACAATTGTTGGGCCGGGTTAAAAAGATTCGATTCCATTTCAACACTTCGATTCAGCAACTTGGTTGTTATGAATGCATCAAAAGCC
>JAWVYR010000295.1:0-3263 GCA_033722635.1 Balneolaceae bacterium
CCGAAAAGGCATTGAACTACAGGAGAATCCGATGGCGGCTCTCTGTTTCTATTGGTCGCACCTGGAGCGTCAGGTGCGGATCGAGGGCACCGTCGAAAAAGTAAGCCGTGAAAAATCGAGTGAGTATTTTCACAAAAGACCCCGGGAGAGCCAGTTGAGCGCCTGGATTTCACGTCAGAGCAGCCAGGTAAAAAGCCGGGAGATGCTGGAGGAGACGTATCGGGAAGCGGAGAAGAAATTCGAAGACGAGGAGATTCCACTTCCCGATTACTGGGGAGGGTATCAGCTGAAACCCTCCATGTTTGAATTTTGGCAGGGGCGTCCCGGCAGGCTGCATGACAGAATTTGCTACGTCAGGGTTAACGGCGACTGGATGATCAAACGACTTTCTCCCTAAAGTTTCCTCTCCTTATGGGCAAGAACAAGCTGGAACGGTTTTCCGAAATCGGTGAATTCGATCATGTATATGAACTCACTGATTTTGAAGAAGGGGTCGACAAGCCCGGGGGCCGGTGGCACAGCGAAATTTTCGGAAACAACCATCCGATAACACTCGAACTGGCCTGCGGCAAAGGGGAGTATACGCTGGCTCTGGCAGAACGGTTTCCCGGGATTAATGTGATAGGTATCGACATCAAGGGTGCGCGGATCTGGAAAGGCGCTAAACGGGCATTGAAGAAAGATCTGGACAACGTGCGCTTTCTGCGCATCTATATCGATCACCTTGATCAATATTTCGATCGGAATGAGGTCGATGAGATATGGATCACTTTCCCCGATCCCTATCCGCGCTACAGCAAGCGAAACAAACGGCTGACAGCCCCCAAATTTCTTAAAATCTATCAGCGAGTATTGAAACCGGAGGGAAAGATCCACCTCAAAACCGACAGCCGACAGCTGTATGAGTTTTCACTGGAAAAACTGGATGAAACCGGCTGCCACATCGAGCAGCGTATAGAGGATATCTACCAAGAAGATCCCGAAGATCCCCTTCTAACGATCCGTACCTACTACGAAAAGAAACACCTGGAAGCGGGCAAGGCGATTAGTTACCTGCGGTTTACCCTTCCGCAAGTCCCCCTGAATAATGTTTCTTGAATTCACTTCTCAGGCAGAAGGATTTTTCATCAACGGCGCGTGAGACGGCAAGGATTCCGTAGAGGTGATCGTTCTCATGTTGTATGAGCTCCGACAGGGCTCCTTCCAGCTCGATGCTCTTCTTGTTCCAGTGATCATCCCGGTAGGTCATCTTGCAGGAACGATGTCTTCGCACTTTCACCAGCAGATCCGGGAACGACATGCAGTCATCCCACAGGGTCATCATCTGCTTGCTCTTCTGAAACAGGACCGGATTGTAGATCACCATGGGCTCGTCGATCTGAATGTAGATGAGCCGCTTCATTACACCAATTTGAGGGGCGGCGATCGCTCTTCCCATGCCGTGTTTTTCGCGGAAATCGATCAGCGTGTCGCGCAGATCCTCGATGACGGCTGCCAGATCGGAGAGTTCATCTTCCTGTACTACAGTACTCACCTCATACAGTTTGGGATGACCCAAACGTAAGATTTCCCTTATCGCCATAGTCAACTTGTTATATTACTCCTAAAATGTCTCTGAAACCTAATTCGTAAATAAGGCAAAAATTTCAAAAATGCATGCGCCTGTGAAATTTTTAATGGAGTTGAAAGTATTTTTACGGCCCAGCATAATATTTTTTGATTATGTGGGTTAACAGTGTTAACCTTCGGTACTATGGATGAAAACAAGGATATATCGCTCAAGCGCAGGATACTGGATGCCAGCCAGGAATTGATTGTCGATGGAGGGTATCAAAATTTGTCACTGCGCAAAATCGCACGGAAAATCGGGGTGTCGGCCACCAGCATCTATCTGCATTTTGATAACAAGGATCACCTGATCCACACCCTGATGGAGAAATCGATCGACAAGCTGAATCGACAGCTGATGGAGCGGGCCCGTGAGATCGAAAATCCGGTGAGCCGGCTGGAAGCCTTGGCTCGCACCTATATCGAATTTGCCCTGGAGAACCCCCGGGAGTACCAGATTATTTATCTGGTCAGTTCCGATGCGATGACCCGCTATCCCAAGGAGAAGTTCAGGGAGGCACGCAGGGGATACGAGGTACTGACCCGTACGATAGAAGAAGGGGTTCAGAGCGGTTTGATGGAGGAGGATAATCCGAGGCTGGCCTCCTATAGCTTCTGGGCCCAGCTGCACGGGGTGATGTCGGTGGTATTGAGCCGGCGCCTAGATAACCGCATCGATCGTGATGAATTTATTGAGCAGTCGCTCGAACAGATTGTCGATGGCTTTCACATACGTACCGCTGCCGTCCGGTAATTGGACCTTAACGCTAAATTTTCTGGAGAACTGATATGGAATTACTCAACCAATCATTTGGATACTTCGCCAACTATCCCATATGGGCTGTCATCGTCGGTGTACTTCTAGCAGCCGTGATATTTGCCTACACCGGTGCGCCGCTCTGGACCTGGTCGGTCGCCGGCCTCATTGCTCTCTGGGGCGCCGGTGCCCCGGAATGGCTCCTGGTCACCTACGTGGTGCTCTGTCTGGTATTCAATATCAAGCCGGTCAGGCGCATGCTGGTTACCACCCCGATCATGAAACTGTTGGATGCGCTTGACTTTCTGCCGGCCATCTCCGACACCGAACGCATCGCGATCGAGGCGGGAAATGTATGGGTTGATGCCGAACTGTTCTCCGGCAAGCCCGACATGAAAAGACTGGCCAACGAATCCTATCCCGAACTGTCTGAAAAGGAGAAGGAGTTTTTGAACGGTCCGGTTGAGGAGATCTGCAGCATGGTGGATGACTGGGATGTTTTTGTTCGCAAAGGATTCACCGAAGAAACCTGGAATTATCTGAAGGAAAACGGCTTTTTCGGGCTGATCATCCCCGAGAAATATGGGGGACGCGAGTTTTCAGCCAGTGCTCACAGCGCGATCATCGGCAAACTCTCATCCCGCTGCGGACCGCTGGCCACCACCGTGATGGTGCCCAATTCGCTGGGCCCTGCCGAGCTGCTGATGCACTACGGCACCCAGGAGCAGAAAGATCATTACCTGCCCCGGCTGGCCCGGGGAGATGAAATTCCCTGCTTTGCATTGACCGAACCCACAGCCGGATCCGATGCAGGTTCGATGAGCGCCGAAGGGGAGGTGTTCAAGGGGGATGACGGCAAACTCTACATGAAGCTGAATTTTGAGAAACGGTATATCAC
>JAWVYR010000296.1:0-3250 GCA_033722635.1 Balneolaceae bacterium
CAGCTAAAAAACTCTATAATAACACTAAAAACATGTTCAGAAATTAAGCCTGAATATGTTTTCGACAATGAGCATCAGCAATGATATACCTAAGCGGAATTTGGCTGCTGACTGTAAAGAATTCTAAAATCACAATGCACAAGGTAAGCCTGCCGAAACACTTGTAATAAAGAAACTGTAGATCCAGATAGACATCGATCGGCGCTCGAAACATACTGCCTGGATGAGAAAATGACCCTTCCCGGCCTTGGAAACATCCTTCAAGTATGGAAAAACCAGTTATTTAACTGGAAATTAATTCGTAACAATATGAATTGTAATCACTCTATCTATTAAAGGAAGTACTATTCATCATGATTCTGTCAGGCGAATGTTATCCCAATAGGATATCTGAGTGTTAACAATATTATTGGGATGATATGATAAGAATCATATTGCTAATACAGATAATCGGCCTGCTGATCTCCCCGGGACAAGTCACATCACATCCGGTCTCCAACACGGATTCACTCGCTGTGGATGGAAATACCAGCGACCTGCATTCCGCTCTTGGGCTCGGAGCCAACTTCAGTTTTATCAACGGCCTAGAATCCAACAATATCTATTCAGACCTGGTGGTAAATGATCTGGACCTATGGAATATTGGGGCGCAGAAGAGAGTGCAGCTGGGCTTTGAACTGTTTATCACCCAAGGCCGCAGTTTTACCCCTTCATCAAAGAACAGAATTCAGTTTTTCGATCCAGTCATAACCGGCGGTGACACTCTCAGTATCCCAGGGCGAGTTGACGAGGAGATCATCAGCCTCTCGTTTCTGACATCACTGACACTGAAACTGCCCGGGATAGATCATTTTTACCCAAAGATTGCCACGGAGATCCGACAGCTCGAGATCAGGGAAGCGATCAATGAAGATGTATCAATACCGGACTCCCTTGCATCGCTTACACCCCTCGACCCCTCCGTATCATCAAATACCGACAGCAGGTGGTTTGCGGGAGCCGGCGGCATTCTTGTTCTGGACAGTGAGGATGTAAAGGCGAAAATCGGCATCAACTGGGGAACCACCATCTTCATCCTGGAAAATAAGACTCGCCGAACTTTTATTGGGAACTTTACGATCAGGGAGAAATCGATCGGATTGAAGCTTGGAGGGCAGATTCGTGATATCAATAAGCGTGATATTGAAATTTCACTCTATCTGGCCAAGGAGTTTTCCCTAAAAAAGCTGGCGGAAGTTTTCAGGGGCGGCTGAGGAACATACAATAAAACGAATTTGGATCACATAAAACAACAACTCGAGAACCAAACAGCGGAAAAACCATGAAAATCTTAACACTGATAGCATGGACCCTGGTCTGCATCTACCTTGGTTTTGCAGGATGGGCCCGGGTACAATCTGAGCAAAAGATAGAGATAAGCAGCACCGCGGGACCCGACCAGGTTCAGTGCGGTGAAGAAATCACCTTCGGATCCTTGGAGGATTGTCTGATGTATGAGCGGGAAAAACAGACCAGTGCCCTATTTCCCTGGGTGTTCAACATACCCTCCTTTTTTGGGGTGATTATCGTATCGATCTTTTTTGGATCACTTGGCGGTGTGATCAAAGTGCTGAAAGAGATCACTCTGGATAAACTACAGATCAGTCGCATGCGTGCGTCGATTCTACCCTTTTTCGGCGGCTTGATGGGTCTCATCATCCTAGGGATTTCCATCCTTGTGCCCGACGTTATCTCTGCCAACGAAATCGTAGTCCGGCCCACTACCCTGCTGTTTTTGACGATGTTCGGAGGTGCCTTTTCCGACAAGGCATTCAGCTGGGCTGATGCCCAAATGACCCGAATTTTTAGTTTACCCAACAACGGAGCAGAATAATGAAAACGACGGTCCTGATACTGATGATACTTGTCACAACTACCCTCAAAACGAACCCGGGATTTGTCTGTGGCAACCATGAACCCTCACACTATGTAACCTCCGCCCAGCAGGTAGACAACTTTACCGAAAAGTATGGCTGTTCCATTTGGTCCTACGTTTCAAACCGTGCAATCAACGGGCGTTTGATCGATTCCTTGAATGAGCCCTTAGCGGGAGCTCGCATCCGGCTGACCGATCATCTGGGCAACACACTTTCGACCAGTACCACCGACGACGAGGGGTCCTTCCATCTGGAAAAGGTGCCCAACAAAGGGAAGTTTAGTATGAGGGTGACTTTGGGTGAGGAAACTTTTTTAGATAAGATGATCAATGTAAAAGAGGTTCCAGTGAAGAGTTACATCGTACAGGTGGAACAATAACTTTGGTGCCGAACCCTGGTTTGCCTGCCTACGGTTTGATGGTTAGCTTGTGATGCCTACTTTTAAAGAAATCCCGAGGTCATGAAACCGTCTATTACAGTTCTCCTGATCCTGCTTGTCACCGCACCAAATCTGCACGCCCAGCAGCCGGCCGAAGCGGAGGTGGATTCCGCTTTCGAGAAGCAGATCGACCGGGCCTGGGAGGAGATCCGCGAGGCGGTATATACCGACAGCCTGGAGACCCATTACGCCTCGGTATTTTTCGACTACTACCTGGAGCACCCGGAGAGCAAGACCGGCCGGCGGGCTGTCCGCCACGCCTTCATGATGTGGGGCAACACCGGCAATGCGCAGGCGGTCGAGGAGGCGATAGCGAAGATCGACCGGGACAGCGAGATCTGGGCCGAGATACTGAACAACGGGCTCAACGCCTACTCACGAAGCGATTCGAAAGACCGGGAGGATGTGCTGGCCCTGCTGGATGAACTGAAACAGGAGCTCACCCATCCCCGGGCCCGGTCGGCGGTGCTGCAGTGGCTGGCCCGCTCCTACCAGATGAGGGGAACCCATACCGAACAGGCGATCGCCTACCACCGGAAGATTATTGAGCTGGCGGCCGACTCCTTCATGGTCAGACGGGCCCGCAGCAACCTGCGCGAGATGGAGGAGCTGGCGGTCGGAAACACGGCGCTCGATTTCAGCCATAAGACCCTGTCGGGCGATACCTTCACCCTCTCGGAGCACCGCGGTAAAGTGGTGCTGCTGGAGTTCTGGGCCACCTGGTGCGGGCCCTGCTACCCGGAGTTTCCCCACCTGAGGAAGATCCATAAAAGCTATGCGGACGAGGAGTTCAAGCTGGTGGGGGTGGCTTTGGACCAGGACCTGGAGAAGCTGGAGCGGTTCGTCAAAGACAGCAGCCTGACCTGGACCCAGATCCCGCAGACCGATGAATGGC
>JAWVYR010000297.1:0-3244 GCA_033722635.1 Balneolaceae bacterium
GATTCCTGGGGGGCCAAAACCACGCCGCCCGAAGGGGCCCGCTTCGGTAACCGTGAATTTGAGGGTGGGTATGACATTCAATCCATAACCGTCCGCCAGAACGGAAATAGGTATACCCCTGAGTATCATGTCGTAGACACCAACATGAAGCTCAATCTGCAGGAGCCCGTGATGCCCGGGGGCGGAGATATCGAGATCGTTATCGAATACGCCTTTAGCATACCTCCCTACGGTTCCGACCGTATGGGGCGGCTGGAAACCGATAAGGGATGGGTCTATGAGCTGGCCCAGTGGTATCCCCGCATGGTGGTCTACGATGACATTGAGGGATGGAACCTGCTTCCCTACCTGGGAACCGGCGAGTTTTATCTGGAATACGGCAATTTTGATCTGTATCTGACGGTGCCCCGGAATTTCATCGTAGCCAGCTCCGGCGCACTGCAGAATCCGGAGGAGGTGCTGACTGCACGGCAGCGGCAGCGGCTGGAAAAAGCTCGGAACAGCGACGTCACGGTGCCGGTCATCTCGAAAAACGAGGTGGGAAAATCCGATACCCGCCCCCGGGGAAGCGAGAACCTTACCTGGCATTATAAAATGACAAAAGCACGGGATGTGGCCTGGGCCGCCTCACCTGCCTTCATCTGGGATGCGGCGCGGATCAATCTGCCCGATAACGACCAGGCATTGGCGATGTCGTTTTACCCGCAGGAGAGTGCCGGAGACAGCGCATGGGGGCGGTCGACGGAGTATGTAAAAGCGTCGGTTGAGTTCTATTCGGAAAAATGGCTGAAGTACCCCTACGAGACCGCCGTGAATGTGGCGGGTATCGTGGGAGGTATGGAATATCCAGGAATTGTTTTCTGCAGCTGGAGGGCAAAGCGGGGATGGCTTTGGGGCGTCACCAACCATGAATTCGGACATATATGGTTCCCGATGATTGTAGGTTCCGATGAGCGGGATCATGTGTGGATGGATGAGGGGTTCAACACCTTTATCAACGGATACGCGACCGAATGGTTTAACGACGGGGAATATCAACCCCGGCGGACCAATCCACGGAGCCTCATTTCCTATCTTGTCAATCCGATGGCGGAGCCGATCATGACGCCGCCCGACCAGATTCAGTCGGACTACCTGGGGGAACTCGGCTATGCGAAACCGGCGATCGGTTTGCGCATGTTGCGCGAATATGTGATCGGGCCCGAGCTGTTTGATGAGGCTTTCAAGGCGTATATTGATCGATGGGCCTACAAGCATCCCACCCCGGACGATTTTTTCAATACGATGGAGAATCTGACCGGACGCAACCTCGATTGGTTCTGGAGGGGCTGGTTCGAAAAGGCGTGGTTGCTGGATCAGTCGGTGGAGGAGGTGGCCTATATCGAAGAGGATCCGGCAAAAGGCGCGCTGATCACCATTGCCAACCGAAAGAAGATGGTGATGCCGGTGAAGGTGAAAATCACCCAGCAAAATGGCGAATCGGAGACGATCCGTCTGCCGGTGCATATCTGGCAGCGCGGCGATCGCTGGACCTTCGACTATCCCTCCACCAGCCCGATAACCGAGATCATCATCGACCCGGACCAGTTCCTGCCGGATGTGAACCTGAGCAACAACAGCTGGGTGAGCGAGCAGTCGGCGGTGGATGCGGATTCTGATTAGATTTTTTCATCTACGAACGTAATCATAAGGCTGTCCTGCCCGGGCAGCCTTATTGTTTTTATATCCTCAATATCCGTAATTGAAGATATCGACGCAGGATAAACTGTAACGAACCGATCAACCGATGCGACGAATCGAGCTTATACTGCTGATGACCGTTCTTGCAATGCAGGCGGTTCCCGGAAACGGTGCCACTCAGGAGGCAGCCGACATGATACTTACAGGAGGGAAAGTATGGACCGGAAACGTAGAAGCACCCGCGGCTGAAGCCATAGCTGTGAAGGATAACCGGATATTGGCGGTTGGATCTGTGGACGAGATCAATAATTTAAGCGATTCGGAAACAGTAGTGATGGATCTCCCGGGGCATTTTATCATGCCCGGATTTATCGACAACCATACTCATTTCGATCGTGCCGGCGCGCTGCTGCTCGGAGTGAATCTGCTGGATGTAAACAGCAGGGAGGCGCTGGTCCGAGAGGTAAAGGCAGCTGCAGAACGGATGCCTGAGGGAGCATGGCTGCGGGGCGGCGACTGGGGCGCCTATGCCCAGTGGAGGAAAAATTCAACCGGCGAGGCCGGCGACGGACCGGCGGAATCCTTCGATCCGGATCGTAGCCTGATCGATCCGGTTACCCCGGAAAATCCGGCGTTGCTGTCGAAATGGGACGGAAGCGTATTTCTTGCGAATACACTGGCGCTGGAAAGGGCCGGTGCGGATTGCAGCTGGCATGGGGTGGAATGTGAAAAGGGCAGTATGACGGGACGGATCTCCCCGGAAGCTGCTGAGAGAATACGTGCGATAATACCCGAGAAAAGCATGGAACAGCGGCTGGCGGAAGCACGGATCGCCCTTAAGCGGCTAAGGAAACACGGGGTCACCACTATCCATGACATCACCGGGGCCCGGCAGCTTGGGGTGTTCAGGGAGCTGAAGGAGCGGGACGAGCTGACGGTACGGGTCTATGCGAGGCCGACGCTCGACAAATGGGATGAACTGGCGGCGGTGGGAATCAAGCACGGGTTCGGCGATCCGATGCTCAAGATCGGGGGCTTGAAGGGGTTCGTGGATGGAATCATGGGCAACTCATCAGCCCGTTTTTACGAACCCTACCTGACCACCGGGGAGCGGGGCCGCTGGCGGGATATGATGTATCCGCCTGGCAACATGAAAAAGCTGCTCGTCGGTGCCGACTCGGCCGGACACTGGCCCCAGGTGCATGCGATCGGCGACCAGGCGATCGATTCACTGCTGAATCTGTATGAATATGTGATAGATCACAATGCGCCCCGTGAACGCCGCTTCAGGGTGATCCATACCCAGGTGCTGAGCGGGCCGGATGCGGCCCGGCGGATGGCGGAGATGGGAATCATCGCCGAAGTGCAGCCCTACCACGCCATCGATGACATGCGCTGGATGGAGGAGCGGATCGGGGAGCGCTCGCGCTGGGCCTACGCTTTCCGGACATTGAAAGATTCAGGCGTGTTGCTCTCCTTCGGCAGCGACTGGCCGGGGACCAACGCCTCCTGGTACACCTCCGATCCCATCATGGGGATCTATGCGGCGGTGGCGCGGCAGACC
>JAWVYR010000298.1:0-3225 GCA_033722635.1 Balneolaceae bacterium
CGATTTTAAGGCCGATCAGATCACTTTCATAGGCATCGAACTCCACCCAAAGCCGTTCAAGATTTGCGATCTGGTACATGATAGTGCCCTCCATCACGTGATCCTGGCGAGAGATATTTCGCTTCAGTACATACCCGTCTACGGGAGATACGATATTTACCTCTTCTCTGATCTCCCCCGATTCCTCGATCGCCCGGATCTCCTCCTCGGGCAGTTCCCACAGTTCCAGTTTTCTTCGCGTGGCTCTATAAAGTGCGGGATTATTCTCCCGGTACTTGCGTGCTTCCATCAATTCGCGCTGGGCTGTAATCAACTGTGGGGAGTATACCGAAGCCAATTTTTCCCCCTTTCTTACCCGGTCGCCGGTGAAATCGACATAGAGCTCCTTGATGCGCCCGGGGAAATGAGCGGTCACGCTGGAGATCCGGCGTTCGTCGACCACCACCTTTCCGGGAAGGCGGATCTGCATGATCGCCTTGCCGGTGGTAACCGGCGCGGTCTGAATCTGGGCCAGTTTCATAGAGGCCGGGGTCATGGTCAGAGTATAGGCATCTTCACCGGTCGATCCCGATTTACTGTCGCTGACCGGAATGAGCTCCATGCCGCAGATGGGACAGTTGCCCGGTTCATTCTGCCGAACACCCGGATGCATGCTGCAGGTATAGACGATGTTGCCCTCCTCATCGGTGTGTGCCTCTTCCAGGTGCTGTGTCATTTCCCGGTCCTGCTGGGTGGAGGAACCACCGAAGAGCAGCCAGCCGAGCAAAAGCCCTGCCAGCAGAATACCTGCTGCTTGACCGGTTTTCTTGATATCGATGTTGGGTATATTCATGATCTTGTGTCTTGTTGGCCTGCTGCAAAGGCAGATTCAATTTCAGTGATTATGGTTTTATCGTCGGTTGATCGCTTCGGGTTCCATATTGTTCGCCCCGCTTAGGTAGTCGATAAACGCTACCGAGGTACTGATCCCGGCCGCGGCTTCCACCCGGGCCAGCTGGAAATCCAACAGTTTACGTTGCAGCCTCAATATCTCCTCGAAGTCGGCCTCCCCGGCTGAATAGTTGGCCACCAGAATATCGATTGCCTGGCGGGTGCGCTGAATCTGTTTCTGGTCGTAGAGTTCATACCGCCGTTCGGCATCCAGGTATCGCCGATAGGCCTGTTCAAAACGGGTGACAAGTTGATTCTGATAGGCAGCGCGATCTTCTTCGGCCGCTGATAGCTGCATCTCAGTCTGTTTCTCCAGTGCGTTATATTTTTTGCGGTAGAGCGGAATTTTTATGGCTGCTCTTGCCATCACCGCATCCCGGCCATTATCCTCCAGGGCCAGATCCCGTTCTCCGGTGACGATATAGTCGATCCCCAGACCGAAGCTCGGACTTCCGGATTTCCGGGCCAGTTTTACGGCCGAGCCGGCGGCCCGGGCCTGGAACTCCAAACGGTTGAGTCCGGGGTTCTGCTGCATCACTTGCCGTCGAAGGTGTTCCTCGGTTTCCTCCAGAGATGCAATATCGATTTCACCGGGAGGTTCCACAGTCGAATCGCCCGGTGCCCCGATAAGTTCCAGCATCTCCTGCTGCACTGTTTTCAGCAGATCCTGCAGATGAGCCCGTCGGGTTCGCAGCTCCTCCAGTTCGATCTGTACCCGAAGCACATCCACTTGGCTTGCCTGGGCAGTTTCGAGACGCTGAAGGGTCAGTGATTCGAAGGATTCAAGGATGGCGATATTTTCGTCAATAATGTCGATCGCTCTCCGGGTTTCAAAGAGGCGGTACCAGGTATCTTTGACGCGGTAATAGACCCGGTTGCGAACTTCCTGAAACTGCTCAAACTGCATTTTGGCTGTGTAGGAGGCTTTATCCCTTCGGGTCTCGAGGGTGCCGAACCAGGGAAACATCTGGGTCAGCCCAAGGCGGGCCTGTTGTGGACCGACCCGGGTCTCGATCGGGCTTACAAAATAGCCGAAAGCCAGCTCCGGATCAGGCAGGGTATTAACCTGCGGGAGCTTCTCCAACGATGCAAGGTACCGATGGAACGATGCCTTGAGCTCCGGATTATGCTCAGCAGCTCTTTCGATATAGCGGTTGAGGTCCTGCGAACGGGCCGGCAGGCTTACAGCCGCAAACAGAAATAGGGTGGTGATCAGATATCGTTTCATTGTTCAGTGATCAGTTTTAATTGGTTTTCCTTCCATATAGCGTAGAGTACGGGCACGACGAACAGGGTGATGATCTGCAGCAGCATCCCGCCCACGCTGGGAATCGCCATCGGGATCATGATGTCGGCACCCCGTCCCGTCGAGGTCAGTACCGGTAGCAGGGCCAGGATGGTGGTGGCGGTGGTCATCATGGTCGGGCGGATCCTGCGTCCGGCCGCTTCCATGACGGTAGAGCGGATCTGATCAAGTGATTCCGGTTTATTTCGGTGGAACAGCTGATCGAGATAGGTGGCCATCACCACTCCTCCCTCCGAAGCGATGCCGAAGAGAGCGATGAAGCCGACCCAAACGGCGATGCTGAGATTGACAGTGCCCATCTGGAAAAGGTCGCGCAGATTGGTACCGAACAGGCTGAAATCCAGGAACCAGGGCTGACCGTAGAGCCAGACCAGTATGAAACCGCCCGACCAGGCCACAAAGATGCTCGTGAAGATCATGGCGGTAGTGGTGACCGACCGGAACTGGAAGTAGATGATCAGGAAGATGATCAGCAGGGCGATCGGTAGAATCACCGCCAGGCGGTCGGCAGCCCGGACCTGGTTTTCGTAGTTGCCCGAAAATTCATAGCTGACACCGGCGGGTACAGTCAGCGAGCCGGAGTCGATCTGCTGCTGCAAAAAGGCTTTGGCATTGCTGACCACCTCCACCTCCGAAAACCGGTCGATCTTGTCAAAGATCACGTAGCTTATCAAAAAGGTATCTTCGCTTTTGATCGCCTGAGGCCCCTGGCGGTAGGTGATGTCGGCAAGTTGGGCGAGCGGGATTTGGGCCCCGGTGCCGGTTGGAACCAGCATTCTTCGGATCTTCTCCGGATCGCTGCGGAGCTCCCGGGCATATCGTACTCTCACCGGATAGCGCTCGCGGCCCTCGACGGTCTTGGTCAAGGGCACGCCGCCCAGGGCCACTTCAATGAAGTGCTGGATCTCCTGCATGGCGATGCCGTAGCGGGCGATCTGGTCGCGGTCCACATCGATTTCGAGATAGGGCTTGCCCACAATGCGGTCGGC
>JAWVYR010000299.1:0-3208 GCA_033722635.1 Balneolaceae bacterium
AAATATCTGGGTGAAAAGGTCGAACAAAATGAGAAACTCACCAACAGGCAGAAAGAGACCGGCCAAAGTGATCTGTTTGTAACCGCGAATGAGACTGAAACGGACCAGGAGACCGATCTGGCTACCTTTACGGCCGATGCCTCCAGCTATGAACTGGTTAAAACGTCGAAGCAACTTGAAGAGCTGGTGGAGCTGTTTGGGGAGGGTGACCATATCTGTTTCGACACCGAAACCGATGGAGTGGATCCCGTAACCGCCGGCCTGGTAGGGATCTCCCTGAGCAGCACAGCGGGCGTGGCCTACTACATTCCGGTTAACCTGGATGAAGGGATGGAGAAGGAGGAAGTGATAGAGATCCTCAAGCCCCTCTTTACGGACCAATCCCTACTTAAAATCGCCCATCACTACAAATTCGACTACATGATCCTGAAGCGAGCGGGCTTGGGGTTGGAAGGTGATGCGTTCGATACCATGGTCGCCGGATACCTGATTGATGCTAATCAAAAACTCAAGATGGATGATTTGGCGCGCAAATACCTGAAATATGATCCCATTCCGATTCAGGATCTGATCGGCCGCGGCCGGAAGCAGAAAAGCATGGATGAGTTACCGCCGGAAAAAGTAACCGTCTACGCCTGTGAGGATGCCGATATCACCCTGCGCCTTTACGAGGTTCTTTCAGATCGCCTCGAGGAAGATGAACTGGATGAGATCGCCGAACAGATCGAGTTTCCGCTCATGGACGTGCTCGCTGAAATGGAACTGCATGGCATACGGGTGGATGAGGAGATGCTGAACGAATTTTCGGGGATCCTGACGGAGGATCTCAAGAAACTGGAGCAGGAGATTTACGAACTGGCCGGGGTCGAGTTCAATATCAATTCGCCTCAGCAGTTGGGAGAGGTGATGTTTGACAAGATGGGCCTGCCGGCCGGTAAAAAAACCAAAACCGGTCAGTACTCTACGGCGGAATCGGTCTTGACCGACCTGGCGGCGGATTATGAAATGCCCAATCTGATCCTGGAATACCGTGCTTTGAGCAAGCTCAAATCAACCTACGTAGATGCACTTCCTAAACTGATCAACGAGGAGACCGGCCGCATTCATACCAGCTTCAATCAGAGCGTAGCGGCAACCGGGCGTCTCTCCTCCTCGAACCCCAACCTGCAGAATATACCGATCCGCACCGAACGGGGACGCGAGATACGCAAAGCGTTCATTGCCGAGGAGGGGTTCCAGTTACTTTCGGCCGATTACTCCCAGGTTGAGCTGCGGGTAATCGCATCGATCGCGGAAGATGAAAACATGATTCGGGCCTTCAAGGAGGGAGAAGATATCCATGCGCGTACCGCCAAGGAGTTGTTTGGCCTTGATACGATCGACGATGTAACTCCTGACCAGCGCCGTAAGGCCAAGGAGGTCAATTTCGGCATCCCCTATGGAGTCAGCGCCTACGGACTGGCATCACGGCTGGGGATCAGCAGGGAGGAGGGCAAGGAGATGATCGACCAGTACTTCGACCGGTTTCCGGGCATTCTCGACTATATCAACGAGACTAAGGAGTTTGCCCGGGAGCATGGCTATGTCAAAACCCTGATGGGGCGCCGCCGGTACATCCCCGAAATCAAGTCGGGCAATTGGAATGTGCGTTCATTCGCCGAACGCACGGCGATCAACATGCCGATCCAGGGGACGGCTGCAGATATCATCAAACTGGCGATGATCGACATCCAGAAATATATCGAACAGCACGACCTGAACACACGGATGCTGCTGCAGGTCCACGACGAACTGGTATTTGAAATTCCCGATGAGGAGCTGGATGTAATGCCCGATAAGATCCGCGAGTTGATGGAATCGGCCTACACCCTGAAGGTGCCGCTGAAAGTGGATATGGGAATAGCCGACAACTGGTTGGACGCCCACTGATGCAGTGATTGGTCAAATCATCATATGTTCCCTGCTCCTATCCAGTACCGGACGATACACCGTTTAGGTATCGCCAATTAGAGAAGGCAAGCGGGTCGGCGTTCAAACTGAAAACTGTGCTCAGAATGATACAACCGTCCGGCTTGCCTGTGATTTTCGTCTGGTAAATCCGGAGATGGAATTATTGAGTTACTATTCCATTCCTCCAGCTTCTTCAATGGTGAAGGTCTCGCTCTTCAGCACTTCTCCGGTAGGCCCAAGAACATCGACGCTCCATTCGCCGGTCCAGGTTTCCCAGATCTGTTTGGAGCTCCAGGTTCTCCAGTTGTTGCTCCGTACAGGAAGTTCAACCCGGCCCATCTCCTCATTATTGTGGTACCAGACATGGGTGACCATCGCGGTATCCTGCACTCCGGTGATGCGGGTCAGGCAGTAGACCGTACCCACATCGGTGGTGAATACCGAATCTTCACCGACAATTTCCCGGTTTTCCACATCGGTTCCGAATTGAAGAGATGAAACATCTATCTGAGCCTGTGCCGAAAAGGCTGTCATGAACAGTATTGCGAAGGTAGATAACAATGCTTTTTTCATAATATTCCCCGAAAAGTTAGCTTTTGTTTATGCTATCGGCGTTTTTGCCGTTTTTACTTAAAGTCCTAGAAGTTGATTTTGTTTCAAAGAGAATAATATAAAACATTTGTTACGGTTCGTCACCCATTATATCCCGGGCATGCTCCTGGCGCTCCCGGTCGGAATCATTCCAGTGCGAAACCTGCTCAATCGATTCCAGGTAGAATTTCGGTAGATTATGCTCCCTGGCACCGGCCAGAACAAGGTTTTTGTACCATCCGTAGGGTTTCAGCCTCTTGTTTTTGGCGATAGCGTAGTAGGTGAAGGCTGATCTTTCGTCGCCTCCCTCCAGTTTTACCTCGATCTTTTTTTGTTTATATCCCTTTCCCCGCTCCTCGATGCGGTCCAGGATAGGTTTTTCGGTGCGGTCGATTTCATAGAGCACTCCGTATACCTCATCGGAAGCCCGGCCGGTTTCAACGATGTCGCACTTGGCCGATCCGTCCCTGAAACTGTGTTTGTGCCACATAAGCCTGTGTCCGGATAACACGGCTTTGCCGATAAGCCGAGCAGAGGGAATACGGTTGCGGAACCAGCGGGTGTTCATATTGGAACCGTAGGCAAAATATCTGAGAGAGATCAGTGCCATCTCAACCGTTCAGCTCCGTACTCTTATCGGATGACTCAAAACGGGTATGGGAAGAGC
>JAWVYR010000300.1:0-3170 GCA_033722635.1 Balneolaceae bacterium
GTACCGGCCACCTTCCATGATTTGCCCACAAATCGGCGGCAGGTATCCTTCAGCACCGCAAAGGCCTCGGGCAGCAGCTCCTCCATTTTGTCCTCGACCGCCTGAAGCCAGGCATCCTCCAGCTCTTCCAGCTCTTCCGACAGCCGCCGGTTTTCATCCACCGTCAAATCCTCCTGGTTGCTGTTCAGCCGGGTACGTATCTCTTCTATGCGTTCGTCCAGGTCGGCAGTAGCTTCGTCGATCTGTCGACGGAATTTATCGGTCCGGCTGCGCAGCTCTTCGTCCGACAGCGATTTCATCTCCTCATCGAACGAATTGATCTCATCAACGATCGGCCAGATCTTTTTCAGGTCCCGTTCGCTTTTGGTGCCAAAAATTTTCGCTAAAAGCTCGGTTATCTTATCAAACATAGATCTTTAATAGAACAACTGATTTAATGAGGCAATCATGAAAGTTACGGTTTAGCAAAGGGCTGTTCAACTTTATTACTTCGCATATACGAACAGTATACCATCCCACGTTCATTCAAACCCCTGTAAGACGGTTCTTATTGTTTAAAAAAATTGTTATCTTGAGGGTCTATCAAAAAACAGAAGTCTTTCATTACAAATAACGTTTAGTTGAGATGAAACGTACATATCAACCAAGCAGTCGGAAACGAAAGAACAAGCACGGCTTCCGGAAACGCAACAGCAGCAAAAACGGCAAAAAAGTGCTCAAACGTCGACGCACAAAAGGCCGTCACCGCCTGACGATCAGTGATGACAAAGGACCGAAGAATCGATGATTCAGATCCGGGTAAAAATTATTCCCTGCCCAGAAAAAAAATACTGAGAGGTCAGAAGAATTTTCAGCGCCTTTTTGAACCCGAAGCCACCGTTTTTCGTGAAACCTGTGTCGATCTTCGTTTTCGCATCTATGAAAAGAGCGATTCCGACTGTCTGATGGGCTTTATTGTTAAGCGAAAACTGGGCAAGGCTGTCAAACGCAATCGGGTTAAGCGACTGATGAGAGAAGCATACAGGATTAACCAGTACATTTTGACCGACGCCGTACAGCAAATGAAGTTAACCTTTCATGGTGTGTTGATGGCCAGGACAATTGAGATCGATTTTCAACAGGCTGAACGGGAAGTGACCGGTCTGCTGACCAAGGCCAAGAAACATATCCACGCTCTCACCGACTAAAGTCATGAAGTATCTGTTTATCGGTCTGGTACGCCTTTATCAATTGATCATCTCTCCCTATCTGCCCAGCAGTTGCCGGTACCACCCCACCTGCAGCCAGTACAGTATTGAGGCGTTCAAAACCCACGGTGCACTGAAAGGGTTTTGGCTTACGATCAAACGAGTCGGCCGTTGCCATCCCTGGGGCGAGGGCGGATATGACCCTGTTCCGGGATCAAAATCTGAATCTGCAACCACTATAGACAAGGAATAGCTTTTGGATCGCAATACCGTAACCGGATTAATACTCATTTTTGTTTTAATGGTGGCATGGGCCTACTTCAGTATGCCCACCGAAGAGCAGTTACAACAACGCCGTGCCGAGCAAGCCCGGCGCGACAGTATTGCCGCTGCACAAGCCGACACCCAGCAACAGGATACGGTACGTGAAGAAGAGATGACCCAACAGCAGCGGAAGCCGGCAGGCATTCGCCAGCAGCAGGAGGAAGAGACTCCCCAAATGGGTATGTTCAGCAGCGCCAGCATCTCCGACACCACCCGGACAGTTGTAGAAACCGACCTGTACACAGCGGATTTTACCAACCTGGGTGCGGGGCCGGCCCAGATCACTCTCAAAAACTACGAGACCTGGAACAAATCACCGGTACAGATTATCCGCGACACCACCTCATCGGCCTATACACTGGGCTTCCTCACCACTGAGAACTATAACGTGGAGACCGACAAGCTGCTGTTTGAACAGGTGACTCCTGAAAACACCATCGCGGTTACGGGCAGCGATACCCGGGAGCTCAGATATGCTCTGAATGTGGGTGAAGGGCAGCGGCTGGTGATGACCTATACGATTCACGGCAACTCCTACACCATCGACCTGGAAATCGCCTTTGAAGGGCTCGAGCGTGAAATCATCGGAGGGCGAATTGATTTTGGTTGGCAGCCACCCTTGAAGTACACCGAGAAAGACCGGGTTCAGGAAGGTACCGCCAGCTCGGCCTACGTCTACGCCGGAGGGGAACTGGAGCAGTTCAAACTGGATGAGGCAGGCCGTGATGAGATGACGGTTAACGGAAATATCGACTGGGTGGCTACCCGAACACGTTTCTTCAGCCAGATCATCAAATCGGTCACGCCTACCGAGTCGGCCCTGCTGATCGGCCAGCAGACCGGCCCCTCCGGGGAAGCGGGCACCCGACACCATTATGAATCCTACATCTCGGCCGACCTTACTAATGAAAATCTCGCCCGGTTCCAGATGTACGTGGGGCCGCTGGCCTACAGCTCACTGAAGACCTTCGATGCCCATGCATATGACATGGTGGATGTGGGCTATTCATTTATCCGTTGGTTTTCCGATCCCCTCGTTCGATGGGTCATGATCCCATATTTCCAGTTTGTTGACAATTTCATGGGTTACGGGCTGGCGATCATTCTATTTGCCGTACTTATCAAGATCGTGCTGTATCCCTTCACCAAGAAGAGTTTCAAGAGCATGGCAGCGATGAAAGAGCTGCAGCCGCAGATCAAAGAGATCCAGGAGAAATACAGCGACAACCCGCAAAAGCAGCAGGAAGCCACCCTCAAACTCTATAAAAAGGCGAAAGTGAATCCGCTGGGCGGCTGTCTACCCATGCTGTTTCAGTTCCCGATCCTGATCACCCTCTGGCGGTTCTTTCAGAACTCCATCCTGATACGCCAGGAATCCTTCCTCTGGGCCAGCGACCTCTCCGCCCCGGACTATATCCTGAGTCTTCCCTTCAGCATTCCGTTCCTGGGTGAACAGATCGCCGGATTCGTACTGCTGATGACCGGAGCCATGATTGTGCAGACCCAGGTTACCGGGGGTATGGGCGGTGGCATGGGCGGCGGAGGTGGCGGTATGGGAGCCGGCCAGATGAAGATGCTGAAATATATTTTCCCGTTGATGCTCCTTTTCATCTTTAACAATTTTGCAGCGGGACTGAGCCTCTATTACCTGATCTATAA
>JAWVYR010000301.1:0-3169 GCA_033722635.1 Balneolaceae bacterium
CCTCCCTTTTTTTTATCAGGGATACAAACAGAGAGTCGGCCGATCGCCAGTCGGCCCGATAGAAGGCCTCAATACCTCTGGAAAGCGTCCGGTTGTAGTCTGCATCGCTGTTATCGCTGCCCATAGCCGGGAAAGCCGGGTACAGCAGATACAGGCTGAGGAGCATGAGCAGGGGTAATCGCTTCATGGTTTGATATAACTAATTTCAGGTTCTCAGATTCTCTGGGGTAAGCGATATTCAGGGGATATCGTTCAGGTTGCAACCGGTGTATTTTCGCCGCTTATATTACTCATCATCAAAATGCATTTCACCGAGCAGTCCCTCGGTGTGGGCCACGGCAACGCTGACAGCGGCGTCGCCGGTAATATTTACAGCCGTTCGGCACATATCCAGAATGCGGTCCACACCCAGAATAAGGGCGATTCCCTCGACCGGAACCTCGATGGCCTGAAGCACAATAACCAGCATGATGATGCCGGCTCCGGGCACACCCGCGGCCCCGATCGATGCAAGTGTGGCTGTTATCACGATAGTCAACTGTTGCCCGATGGAGAGATCCAGGCCCAGTGCCTGTGATATAAAGACCGCGGCCACCGCCTGATAGAGACTCGTACCGTCCATATTGATCGTGGCTCCCACCGGCAGTACAAAACTCGACACCTCCTCGTCAACGCCAACATTCTTTTCCACCCGCTCCATAGTCACCGGCAGGGTTGCGGAGCTGGAACTGGTACTGAACCCAAGCAACATGGCCGGACGGATGGCACGAAAGAAATCGCGCAGCTTCATCTGGCTGAATAATTTGAAGAGGCTCGCGTAGACCAGGGTAAGATGCAGCAGCAGCCCCACTACCACGGCGATACAGTACCAGGCCAACGCTCCCAACAGTTCCAGGGCTTGAGCCAGATCATCCCCGGCAAGGTCCACGATCACCGCGGCCATAAGCCCGAATACCCCGTACGGGGCCATTTTCATGATAAAATCCACGATCTTGATGATCACCTCATTCAACGCATCAAAGAAATTGATCAGGACCTCCCCTTTCTGTAGGGGAATCTGAATCAGCCCTACGCCGATCAGAATAGCCAGAAACACCACCTGCAGCATATTGGAATTGTCGGAGGCGGCTTCGAAGAAATTCTGCGGCACTATATCCACGATAAATGAAAGCGGCGATCGCTCCATCACCTGCTGGGCCGACTCACTGCTGCCCTCTATATTCTCCTGGTAGCTTGCCATCAGGTCCTGTTGCGTCTCCGGCGGAAGCGCTTTCCCGGGTTGGATTGTATTGACAACCGTCAGACCGATCGTGATCGCCAGCACCGTAGTTACCATATAAAAACCGATGGTCTTGAATCCCATCCGGGACAGTTTCGCCATATCATTGAGGCTGGTAACCCCCACAACCAGCGACGCCAGAACCAGGGGAATGGCAATCAGTTTGAGTAAATTGATGAATATGGTTCCGACCGGCTTGATATAGTCGGTGGTAAACTCGCTGAGGCCGGTCATGCTGGCAACCAATCCCCAGATCAGCCCCAGGATCAACCCGATAATAATTTGCCAGTGAAGACGCTTGTACCACTTTTTCATATTAACATAAAGTTTAGAATTATGGCGGTGGCCGCACCCACTCCGGTGGCCGCCCAGTTCACCGTGTTGTTATCGAAGATGAACTCGCCGGATCCATCCAGGATGGGCAGCGAAATCGTTTTACGGTGAAATTGAAATTTCGCCCCAAAATAGGAATCGGCGATGCAACCTGAAAATCCCGCAACAAAAATACTTATCAGGGAGGTAAAAGGATTTAATGTGGGCAGAAATCCGGCAACCAGGGCGATCAGCAAACTTCCGGCAATCCCTCCCAAGGTACCGGTGACGCTGATTCCGCCGTGCGCACCGGCCTTGACCCTCTCAAAACCTGCGATCAGGTAGGTATTGCCCCCAAACCGCTTGCTTCCCAGCTCCGTAGCCCAGGTATCGGCGGTGGCTGTACTCAACGCCCCGTAGGCAGCAATATATGCCCATTCGGCACCGAGGGCGTAGCCGATCACCAGGAAAAGGATAAACCAGAAGCCGTTGGCCCACACCTGTAGCCCGTCGCGTCGCTGCCTTTCGGTATAGGTGTGGGGATCCTTCCCGACCGATACTGCGGATTTGCCGGAAAGCAGGATGCTGGTGAGGAAAAATATGATCAGCAACAAGGCCGCTCCGTACCCGCCGATCCCGAGGGTCATGGTACCGAAGAGGGTAGCGGCAATGGCCCCGTCAAGGGTCAGCCAGTGGAGGATGAAGGCGAAGGTGCATAATAGCAGCGATGCTGCCAGGGCGATCCCGATCCGCAGATGATCCTCCGCATCAGCCAGCAGTACGAAGAATACGATTAAAATCAGAGCAAAGCTGTAATTTACCAGCCGGTCAACAGTCAAGGGGCGTTTTCCGATTTGGGTATGTTATCCTGATCGTGTTTCATGATCGCAAAGATAACCGTAATATAACCGGCCATGATCATAATCGGAGAAATATAGAGCGAGATGAATCCCTGGACCTCGTTTTCCATATACATGGCGGTAAACCCCAAAACCACGAGCAGCAAGCCCGCTATCAGCACTTTATAATTCCATGCTGAAAACAGCATGGGTCTGGAATCGGAACCCCGTCGTCTTGATTGGTTCGACATAAGAAGAAAATACTCGTTAGGAAATTTTACGCTGTAAATATGACCAATTATGCATAAAAGTAAAATGACCAATCTTCGATGGCCACCGTTTCCATTGCATTGCTATATTATATAAGTTAACTGCGTTATTTCCATTAAATTGCGGACAGTATCTTGAAAAAAATCATTCTTGCATCCGGCAGCCCCCGTAGAAAAAAACTTCTCGAGCAGATCAACCTGGTCTTCAGTGTGGAGGTGCCCGGGATTCGCGAAACTTACGATCCTGATCTGGATCCCAACAGGATCGTCAAACTTCTGTCTGCGCGCAAAGCCAAACAAGTGGCAGGGAATCATGAAGACACCCTGGTGATCGCTGCCGATACCATTGTGGTTTTTCAGGCCCGGATTCTGGAAAAACCCGGTTCAAGGCAGCAGGCGATAGAGATGTTGCTGACGTTGAGCGGAAATACCCACCAGGTTTTTACCGGAGTTACAATGATTAAAACGGA
>JAWVYR010000302.1:0-3169 GCA_033722635.1 Balneolaceae bacterium
AGCGACTGCTTGTCGTCACTGCCGGAAATAGCAGCCACTTCGCAGCCAAACTTGTTGGCGTACTGAACACCCAGGTGTCCCAATCCGCCGATGCCTTGAACCGCCACCAGGTCGCCTGCTTTCAGATTGCTGTTTCTGAGTGCGTTGAAGGTGGTGATGCCGGCACAGAGCAGCGGGGCGGCTTCCGCAGAACCCAGCTCATCGGGTACCGCGGCTACAGCCGGAAACGGGGCAACCATATATTCAGCATACCCCCCGTCGAATGTGCCGCCGGTCACTTCGGCCCGTTCGCAGTTGATGAAATCGCCGCGCCGGCACGACTCGCAGTCATAGCAGTGGCCACCGTGCCAGCCGACACCGACCCGCTGGCCTCTTTTCCAACGCAGGATATCTTTGCCGGTTTCCTCAATCGTACCGATTACTTCATGCCCGGGAATCCTGGGATACTCAACACCAGGCAGGTGACCTTCCTTGATGAAGGCGTCGCTGTGACAGATACCGCAGGCCTCCACCTTGATCAGAACTTCATCATCGCGGGGCGTGGGTATTTCGCGCTCCACCAATTCAAAGTCGCTTCCCGGTTCGGGTACCTGCATCGCTTTCATCGTAGCCATAATTGCCTCTGCGTTGTATTAATTGTTCGAGAGAATGATTTCGATCAATATTTTTGTAGTTTCACTCCTGTTTAACCGAATGAGGGATGGAAACATTCAGTTTCAGTTAGAAATGATTAAAAAGATCAGGGCAATTTTTCATAGTTCATTCATAGAATACATAGAAAAACAGATGAGCGGGCTACCGTTGAAAAAGCGGTTGTTGAGTGCAGGACGGATACTGTTGTTGCTCCCGGTGTTGGGTTTTCTTTACATGGGGAATGTGTTCGCCCAGACCTTTGATTATCCCGCCTACCCGGCACTCGATTTCTCCATCGATCATATGGTTTTGGACCTGGAGATTGAGCCGGATGGGATGGCGTTGGCCGGACAGGTCAATTATACAATCAGCGCCCGGATCGGCGGGGCCGACACACTGATTTTCAACGCACCGCATATGGAGATCATGGAGGTGACGGTCGACGAGATGCAAGCCGATTTCAGGCTGCATAACGATTCGTTGTTCGTTGCGATTACCGATTCCGCGGTCGCCGGCGATCGTTTCGAGGCCGCTGTCAATTATCGAACCCGGCCGGTTTTTGGGGTGATCAGAAATCATAACGGCTCCGTCTGGAGCTCCCACTTGCCGCTCACCACCCGTCACTGGCTGCCGGTGATCGATCATCCCCGGGTGACTTTTACCACAGATATTAGTCTGACGGTGCCGTCCGGCTACCAGGCCTTGGCCTCGGGACGCCGTGCAGGGCAGGAGGTGCTCTCGACCGACAGGATACGGTACCGATATGTCAGTGAGAGGGCGATACCCGCTTCCTTGCTGAGTTTTGCAGCAGGAAAATGGCATATGACCGGTGAGAATACAGATGAGATCAACCTGTATAGTGAATCCGGGTTATCGAGTAAAAATATAAACAGGGATAGACTGCTTACCGTCGCCGGAACGTTTATTCGCCGGGTGGAAAAACGGCTTGGGCTCTTCTATCCCTGGGAGACCTTGAACGTGGTAGTGTTGGATGACCACCACTGGGAGGAGAAATCCTACGGAGCAGGTACCTTATATCTATATTTGAACCGGGGTGATCTGATGGCTCAGCTACAGCGAGGTATTGCGGCCCAGTGGTTTGGGGTTTACCACAGGGAAGAACGCTGGCACGACGCCGAAGGGATCGTACTGCACCAGGTGGCCCTATACCATCAGCTGGCCGATTCGGTTGTGACATGGAAGCAACAGGATCTGCCATATACATCAACGGACAGTTTCTACGAGGTTTTCGGTGTAGATCGATGGAACCGCTGGGTTGAGGGCTATGGCAGGTTGCAGGATACGAGCTTCCGAACTGCAGTGAATGGCCAGATGGGCCCTGCGATGCAACAAGGTCCGGGAATATACCATTGGGAAGACTATGCCCGGGGATGGTATCGGGCCAGCGGGCAGCCCTGGTTCAGCGTTCGGGATATCGATATGGATTCCTCCGGTGCCGAAACCGATTCGGTGCTTTACAGGGTAGACTATTATTACGATGAGATGGAATCGCAGGCTACACTGGCATTCTCGGCACGGGATTCCGCCTATGAGCAGTTGGTCACCTTGCCGCTTCTGCAATTCACCCCTTCGGGTGTCGATACCCTGGAAGTTACCTTTACAGGAGGCTCCGATTCTGTGAGAATCGGTCTCAAACCGACGGTACAGACCGTTGAGCTGCTTAAAGGGGATCACCCTGAATTGCGGATCGAGCAGTATAAACCGGTGCCCTTTCTGCTCCATGAAGTCAGAAATGAGGAGGAACTGCAGAAGCGCATCAGAGCCGCACGACAACTGGGCTATCATGCTGAGAATCCCGATCTTCAGCTTGCACTCCTTGATATTCTTGAAAAGACCGAATCGCCGGAACTGGAAGCAGCCCTGTTGACCTCTCTTTCCTCCATAACCCGGGGAGCAGCCGGCACGGAACAGATTTTCCTCGATGCCCTGAAAACGGATTCACCTGTAGTGAAATTGGCGGCTGTCCGTGCCCTTAGATGGTATTCCGACAATGAGACAGTAGTTCGGTACGTGCGGGGAGTCGCGCTGGAGAAGGAATCACAGGAGTTGTTTAAAGCCGCCGTGGAAAGCCTTTCAGCGTTATTCAGTGCTGAATCGTTTCTCTCCCTCACCGAACGTGTTGTTGAGGAGGACTCTGCCGGTGTTTTTGCCATGTTGGCGATCTCAAAACTGCCGGACAGGGGGATGAAGGGGGAAGCGGTGAAACTGGCATCGGGCTATCTCGATCCGGCATCTCCTTTTCCTGTTCGCTCCGAAGCGCTGAAACTTGTGGTGAGAAACGTGGAAAGCACTGAACTGTGGGAAAATCATCTGGATCTTTTGATAGCCGATAATGATCCCCGCATGCGCTACCTGGCGGTGCGATATTTGCAACAATATGGTGCCGGTTCTTCGAATAAAGATCTCGAAGCCAGGCTCCTTGATGAGTATGACGTCCGGGTATTTCACCAAATTCAGAGCATGCTGAATGAGGAATAAGCGGGTGGTAATCATTTCTATTGCAAACGATCCATCA
>JAWVYR010000303.1:0-3168 GCA_033722635.1 Balneolaceae bacterium
CGCCAGCAAGGCAATCCGCTTGGGGGTCCAGGTCTTTTTCTCAATTTTCCGGTCCATGCCGGAACTCGATATGCGATCGTTGGAATCTTGGGTCATTCGGGTAATACGTTATTTCTGAGCGTGATCTTATGTGTTAGTTTTAAAGCGGAGCGCCGGGATCATGGCGCAAAGTATATGGTGAAACTCACCAAAAGTATTACATCTGTGATATTCAATGACTGTGCCAAAAAACGGATGTTACATATTATTTACCTGAAAGCCATTTTTTTAATCGGGGTTGTACAGCTTAGAACATAAAGTGTTCGATATCGTACAGTTTTCGGTATAGAAGGTAGCTTTTGAGCTGCAGCAGGGTTAGGTTATGGTTGCAGGCACGGAATTTGATGCTTACATAACAGTCGGCACTCAATTCTCATCCATCCGGTGTATTCTGAAAACGATGGCCAAGCGATGAAAGCCTATACAATTAAACTAATGTTGATTTTCTAACGATGAAAGATCGGGAATCATAATACATGGCAACCAGCAAAACCGGAAACATCCTCGTCGTTGATGATGACAACGATGTATTGCAGGCGGCGAAACTGTTTTTGAAGCAGCACGTCGCCCGGGTCGACACCGAGAAAAACCCGGCATCGATCCCCAACCTGCTGCGCAACAACAGCTACGATGTGATCCTGCTGGATATGAATTTTACAGAGGATGTGAGCAGCGGCCGGGAGGGATATTACTGGCTCGAAAAAATCCAGGAGATCGATCCCTCGCTGGCAGTGGTGTTTATTACGGCCTACGGGGATGTGGACAAGGCTGTGAAAGCGGTCAAAAAAGGGGCCACCGATTTTGTACTGAAGCCCTGGCAGAATGAAAAGCTGCTGGCTACAGTCACCTCCGCAATGAACCTGTCGCAGTCCCGCAGGCAGATCGATGTGCTGCGCGACCAGCAGAAGACGATCAGTGCCAATATCGATCAGCACTACCAGGATATCATCGGGAAGAGCGCCCCCATGATGAAGGTGTTCGAAACGATTGAAAAGGTGGCCAAGACCGATGCCAACGTATTGATACTCGGCGAAAACGGTACCGGCAAGGAGCTGGTGGCCCGTGCGCTGCACCGCCGCTCCAACCGCAGTGAAAATGTATTTATTAGTGTGGATATGGGGGCGATACAGGAAAATCTCTTTGAAAGCGAGCTGTTTGGCCATGTAAAGGGGGCATATACCGATGCCAGGGAGTCGCGCGCCGGGCGGTTCGAGGTGGCTACGGACGGCACGCTCTTTCTCGATGAGATCGGAAATGTACCGCTGCCCCTGCAGTCCAAACTGCTTACCGTGCTGGAAAGCCGGAAGATTACCCGGGTGGGCTCCAACAAGCCAATCGATATCGATATCCGCCTGATCTGTGCCACCAACACCCCGATACAGGAGATGGTCCGCCAGAACCGGTTTCGCCAGGACCTGCTGTACCGCATCAACACGATCGAGGTCAACCTCCCGCCGCTGCGTGAGCGGGATGGCGACATCGCCCTGCTCGCCAGGCATTTTCTGAAGCGATACGCCTCGAAATATGACAAACAGATCACCAGCATCAGTGAAGGAGCCCTCAATAAGCTGGGTTCCTACCAGTGGCCGGGCAATGTCCGGGAACTGCAGCACTCGGTGGAGCGGGCCGTTATTATGACCGATCACGAAGTGCTGCAGCCGGAGGATTTCCTGCTTACCTCCCTGGATGAAAACGAGGAGAAGATGGTTTTTGAAGACTACAACTTGGAGGAAGTGGAAAAAACGGTGATCCGGAAGGCGCTGGACAAACATGAAGGCAACATATCGCGAACCGCCGAGGAGCTGGGGCTGACCAGGGCATCGTTATACCGCCGTATGGATAAATATGATTTGAGCCATGAATCATAACTGATTGGTTTTCCATCGAGCTCTCAGCACTCGGCCGTCAGCGTACCGGTACTGACCGCTGAAGCTGACAACTGAAAACTAATATCATGATCAAAAACTTCCGAATCGGAGTTACGCTGCGGGTGGTACTCCTGGCCGGTTCCCTGTTGCTGTGGGTATACCTGGTGTTTGAGACCGACTATTTCGTCAGTATTGCAATTCTTGGGATTATTGCAGTACTCCAGGTGATGCAGCTGATTCGCTACGTGGAAAAGACGAATGAAAAACTGACCCGTTTCCTGGAATCGATCCGTTATTCTGATTTCTCCCGTTCCTTCCCCGACAAGGGAATGGGATCATCCTTTAAAAAGCTGAATGAAGCGTTTTCCAGGGTCATCGACGAATTTAAAAGGGAACGTGCAGAAAAAGAGGAGAGTTACCGGTACCTCCAGACAGTGGTCCAGCATATCGGCATCGGGTTAATCTGCTTCAACCGGGAAGGGGAGGTTGAGCTGGTCAACACGGCCGCGAAGCGCCTGTTTAATATTCCGACACTCCGCAACATCAGGGCCCTGGGTAAGATTGACGGAAAACTGCTGAAGGCCATCACCGGCTTGAACGGAGGAAACCGCACGCTGGTACGCACCACGCTCGAAAAGGAAACCCTGCAGCTGGCGATCTATGCCACCGAGTTCCGCATGCACGGGGAGATGTACAAGCTGGTATCCCTGCAGAACATACATACCGAGCTGGAGGAAAAGGAGATGGAGGCCTGGCAAAACCTGACCCAGGTACTGGCCCACGAGATCATGAACTCCATCACTCCCATCGCCTCCCTTTCCGATACCGTGCACATGCTGCTGCACAACAATGCCGAAGCCCGCAACGGGCAGTATGTTATCGGAAAGGAACAACTCGATGATGTCCGCGAGGCCCTGAACACCATCAACAAAAGGAGCCACGGTCTGATGCGGTTTGTAAACTCCTATCGCGATTTTACCCAGATACCGGAACCCGAATTCGAGCTGTTTTCAGTGAGGGAACTCCTGCAGCGGGTACGTCATCTCAACAAGGGGGAGGCGGAAGCGCAGAATGTGACCCTGGATATCGAGGTGGAACCGGAGTCGCTCGAGGTCACGGCCGACCCGCAACTTATCGAACAGACCCTTATCAACCTGGTAAAAAATGCGTTCCGCGCTTTGGAAAATACCGGGGAGGGCCGCATAACGATTCGCGGCATCATGGATACCGACGGCCGGGTACTGGTGCAGGTGGAAGATAA
>JAWVYR010000304.1:0-3137 GCA_033722635.1 Balneolaceae bacterium
GAGCTGGAGAGGATCATCGATTATTCGGATAAGAAGCGGTTTGAGATCAGCGATGATGGAGAGTATATTCGGGCCGGGTACGGGCATTCGATCGATCTGGATTTGGGACTGGACCCGGTCGAACCTCCCGGAACCCTTTACCACGGAACCGCCGAGCGCAATGTTTCTCCGATAATGGAGAAGGGACTGGATCCACAGAACAGAAACTACGTGCACTTGTCAGCCGACCGGTCATCGGCCCGGGAGGTAGGAATGCGCCACGGCAAGCCGGTGATAATATCGGTGGATGCCGGCCGGATGCACGAAGAGGGCCATGCGTTCTACCAATCGGAGAGCGAACCGGGTATCTGGCTGACGGAAGAGGTGCCGCCCGAATATGTTTCCGTCACGTAGCCAAAACAGGGCTGGTGTATTTCAGGAATGCTAATCCGCTTGGTCCCCGTAATGCACGTCCAGAAACAAAGCGGCGGTCCAGGAGAAATGGTCGGTGCCGTACCCTTGCCCGGTATCCGGGTCGTAGTATTCGTGGAAACCGCTCATTTTGGGGAGATCGATAATAGACTGCTTGATCTTCTCTGCATAAAAATCATACCTGTAATTGAGCAGTCCGTGGTAGAGCAGCCAGTTCATATTGATCCAAATGGGTCCCCTCCAGTATTTGCTGGATGAATATCCCTTGCCGCTGCAACTCCCGACCCGCTCGTTCCTGGTTGTAATGTGCATATCCGAGGGCTATAAATGCGGAATCCCATGACCATTGATGGGGATAGAGTTCGTTGGTGGGCTTGGTAAAGGAACCGCTCCAGTTTTTTTCGAGCAGCTGTTTTGCGTCGGTAACCAGCTGGCTCCGTCCGGTCGAGATAGTTGCGGATAAATGACGAAGATACCGTCGCATTCTGTTAAGAAGCTGCATGGGGTAAATTGGTTGATCTGATGCGTGCCGGTTGCCATCACATAATAGTACCGGTTGAGATCCGATCTTCTTACATCAGAACTTCGGGGTGTGTCTGCCGGTCACCGGACCTCCGATCGGTATGCCGCATCAGGAGGACTGCCGGTTGAAGCCCATTCAGCGACTGCGTTTAGCGGGGAAGGTAACCCGGAAGCGGGTGCCGGAATCGGTTTCGATCTCCATTCGGCCGTTGATCTGCTTCACCAGCTTTTCAACCAGAAACAGGCCGAGGCCACTGCCCGAATCCGAACTGGATGGGTAAAGGGCGGGATCCATCCCGGTGCCGTCGTCAGCCACTTCCAGAATGTAGTTCTGGTCTTCAAGATGAAAGAGTACATTGATCGTGCCCTGCTTCCGCCCCTCAAAGGCATATTTGTAGGCGTTGGTCAGCAGCTCGTTGATGATCAGCGCGCAGGGTATGGCGGTATTCATGTCGAGCTGAATATTGCCGGCGTCGATACGGGTGGTGATCTCTTTGTCGCCCGGGCTGAAATTGCCGGAGATAAACTCTACCAGCTGGTGAATATACTGGCCGGGCTCGATCTTGGAGAAGGTGTGATTATCGTAGAGCATTTCGTGGATCAACGCCATCGAATTGATGCGGCTCTGGCTCTGCTGCAAAAGGGTCTTGGCCCGATCATCTTCGGTCTGCTCTGCCTGTAAAAAGAGCAGACCGGAGATCACAGCCAGGTTGTTTTTTACCCGGTGGTGAATCTCGCCCAGCAATACCTCTTTCTCGCGCAGGGAGGCTTTCATCTGCTCTTCATGTTTCTTTCGTTGGGTGATATCCCGGACGATCCCCCTGAACCCCTTGGGCTCGCCATCCGCATCCCGCCGCAGGGTTACCGAGGCTTCGACATATCGACGCTGCCCCTGCTTGTCGGTGATCTCCCAGTCGTATCCTTTTTCGGCTTTGCCGGTGCGATATACCTTGTTGAAGGCTTCATAAACATCTTTTGCATTCTCCTCATCCATGTAATCCCGGTTGTTCATCCCCATCAGCTCTTCGGCCGGGTAGCCCAGCACCTTGCGAAGCGATTCATTGAAAAAGGTGAAATTGCCCTGAAGGTCGGTTTCGAAATACCCATCCTCTATGTTTTCGATGATCGTCCGGTATTTTTCCTCGCTCAGCTTCAGCGCCTCCTCGACCTTTTTTCTCTTGTTGATATCGTTGATCACACCGTCGATATAAAGTTTGCCGTCGGTCTCCACCAGGATGGTACTTTCCAGGCCCCAGAATGTGGAGCCGTCTTTTCGCCGAAACAGGACCTCTTCATTTTTTATCCGGCCCTGCCGTTTAAGCTTATCTACCAGCTTCCATCGTTCTTGCTGATCGGCATAGAAGTTTTCGGGTGCGGTTTGGAGCACTTCTTCGGCTGAACTATAACCGAACATCTCCACAAATCCGTCATTCACATAGATCAAGCCCTCTTCCGGGGTACTTCGCAGGATGCCGTCCTCCACATTCGCGTTGATCGACTTCAGCAGCTGACCGAACCGGTTGATTTTGGACTGCGCTTTGTTGTAGCGGGTAACATCATTGAAGCTCCAAACCCGTCCGACCACCTTTTCCCCCAGTTTTTGTGGGAAGGATACCCGCTCGAAAACACGGCCGTCCTTGAACTTAAGGGTATCGTGCGAGGTGGCGGTGGGATTCTCGTAGAGTTCTTTTATGCGATCTCGAAACTGGTCGGGATCTACCAGTTGATCCATCACCTGTTGGATCGCTTTTTCATCTCGGCCGTGTTCCAGCAGATCTTCCGACAAGTTCCACATCTCCGTGAATTGCTGGTTGTAGGTGACGATCCTGCCGTTGTTGTCGATGACAAGGATACCGTTGCCCGTGGCATCCAGGGTTGCCTGAAGCAATGAAAGGGAATGGCGCAGCTTCGTGGCGATATCCCCGTCGGGATGCTGTTCGACCCTGATATCGGACTCCAGATCGTCGATATAAAGTGATTCCACCCCCTCTTCCAGCATCGCAACCCATTCGCGCACCTGCTGCTCTTTCAGGCCGTTTTTCTCGGCCAGGTGTTGTATCGAATCCTCATTGCGTATGGCCTGAAGGGCTATTTTTGCCTTGAATTGCGGTGTATATTGATTGGTGTCCTTCATCATATATCTGCAATAGCCGTCTGATATACGGTCCGTATTTTTTTTACCACATGATGCCTAAAATGCAAAA
>JAWVYR010000305.1:0-3137 GCA_033722635.1 Balneolaceae bacterium
AGCAGCCGCCCTGTGGACTCCCATTTTGGTCGGGTTGTCGATGCTGGTGGGTTCCGAACTCCTGCGATACTTCGAGATATACCGGGAATACGCATTTCTGGTGGTCATCATTGCGATCTTTGTGATCTATCTTTCGTTTAAATTTGTGTTTCCCCTCGTTACCTGGAAGGGGCGAAGGATGGTTCTTTCCCGTTGGCGCAGGCTCACACGATGGGAATTCTGGCCTCCCTATGTTATATATATCCCCGTGTGCCTTTACATAATTGTACTTTGGTGGCGGCACTCCAAGTTAACCGTCTTTACGGCGGCCAATCCCGGTATCGAAGATGGAGGATTTATCGGGGAATCGAAGTCCGAAATTCTACAGCTCTTTTCTCAACAATGGATCCCCCCGTACCGATACCTTTCGGGGGCCCAGGAGGCCGGAGTACGTATACAGCAGGCGGAAGCGTTTATGGAAGAGAAGCAGCTCGAATTTCCTGTGATTCTCAAGCCCGACAGCGGTCAGCGCGGGGAAGGGGTGGAGGTGGTCAAATCGCAGGATATGCTGGAGATGCATATAAAGCAGATAGATTACGATCTCATCGTACAGCAATATATCGGTGGAAAAGAGTATGGCGTGTTTTACTATCGTTATCCCGGAAGCGATTCCGGCAGGATCTTTTCCATCACCGACAAGCGATACCTTACGCTGACCGGCGACGGATCTCATACTCTGGAAGAGTTGATATTGAAAGATGACCGGGCGGTATGTATGGCGGGACTCCATTTTGAAAAACACCGCGACAGGTTGTATGAAGTACCTAATAAGGGGGAGGAGATCCCACTGGTAGAAGTTGGAACTCATGCAAGAGGTGCCTTATTTCTCGATGGCTCACAATTGATTACAGAGAATCTTCGTTCTTCAATAGATCGTATAGCAGGGGAGGCCGAAGGCTTTTTCTTCGGGCGATTGGATGTAAAGGTGCCGGATGAGCAGAGCCTGAAAGAGGGTAAGAACTTAAGTGTAATCGAGGTGAACGGTGTAACCTCAGAGGCTACATCAATATATGATCCAAATAATAGTATTCTTGATGCCCAGCGAACCCTCAGGGAGCAGTGGCGGATCGCCTATGAGATCGGGGAGGAGAACTTCCGAAGGCACAAAACTGTGAGCCCGGCTTCTACCTTATTACGCAAATTGATACATTACGATTGGAAAGGATAGTTCCCTTGTATTTATCTGCTTCACAAACCGACATGATTATGAGCCAATCAAATCTCTCCAAGGTATCACGGTTTTTCTCATGGCTATTCCAACTGATCGCTGCAGTGATTTTTTTGCAGACGCTCTACTTCAAATTCACTGCCGCACCGGAGTCGGTCTATATATTTGAAACCGTAGGCATGGAGCCCTGGGGTAGGATCGGATCCGGCATCGTGGAACTGATAGCCGGGCTTATGTTATTCTGGAACCGGACGGCATGGATGGGGGCGTCTTTGGGGGTCGTAGTGATCTCCGGAGCCCTGATCTCGCATTTTACCGTGCTGGGTATTGAAGTTATGAACGACAACGGTACACTTTTCTATCTTGCTCTCACCGTATTTATCTCATGCCTGCTGGTCCTGTGGATACGCAGAGACCAGGTGAGGG
The DNA here is from genome assembly GCA_033722635.1 of Balneolaceae bacterium. Classification (GTDB taxonomy): domain Bacteria; phylum Bacteroidota; class Rhodothermia; order Balneolales; family Balneolaceae; genus JAWVYR01. The sequence goes on from JAWVYR010000305.1 coordinate 1,634, forward strand.
AGGATGTGAAGAACCTGCTGGGGAAGCGGACCGGCATTTCAAAAAGCGACCAAATAGATCAGCAGTATCACCAGGGCGACAAATGAGGACTGACAGAATAGGGCCACGACCTTCGCCCTTCCTTTAAGTTTCTTTTTGCTCCACAGCGGATATAAGGAGCTAAAGAAACCCAGCAGCAGGGTGGGGAAGAGGATCGGCCAGAAGAAATAGAGCAATATGTCAGCGGACGATTCCGGGTCGTATCCTGCAATAACCATTAGCAGGAGTACCAGGATCACCCCTGTTCCATACAATACTGAAACAATATAGAAAAGATTTCTCATCAGATATCGAGCAGGAATTGCAGAACTTTTAGTACGAATGCCATATCTAAAATACTTTTTAGGTAAATTGTCTAATCAATATTATTAAATGGTTTTATAAATATAATAGAATTTACTTATCGGTCGATAATCAGCTTAGTTTAATTAACGATACACGGTGTTAAACAGGTATTCAGGATATTGCAGAAATCTATTCTCATTTGGTCCCGAGTTCACAGCCCGAACCTGTTCAGCGATTCACGGTTGACCGGATTGAGATATTCCTTCTGGAAGCTGCGCCGCCACCATCGTCCCGTCTCTTTTTTCTCCACTGGTGAACTGTATTCGTAGTGGTATAGGAGAGCCCTGATATAGGTTGGAGCCTTATCTTCGAAAGGATTCTCCTTCAACAATTTAACGGTTTGCTGATCATTGTCCAGCAGTTTGCCGACAAGTCGCAAAAACCAGGGATGGGCATGATAGGACGACATCGCTGCGAACCACATCTGCCAATCCAGCCGAAGGTGATAGGGGGCGATCTGGGGTGGCAGGCGGTGAGGATCCCCGGGCTTGCCCTTGAATTCATACGGCTTCCACTGTGTGTCATCGTCAATGGATTGGTCTGTTGTACCTTCGAGGATAATCTCATATCGTTTCTTGGTGACCGTGCCGAAAGCCCCGTAGGTGTTGACCAGGTGATAGGGATTAAAACTGAAATTCATCCGCTGGTGGCTGGAGATCATGTTTCTGATCGGATCGATGCTCAGGTAGATCACCAACAAGCCCAGTAGCACGACCAATATTTCAAGCCAAAGGGGAGAGGTAGCGGTCTCAGAAAGGGAGAGACCGGTATACTGGGTGATAACCGGGTCGCTGAAAGCGCTGAAAGCCAGGATCAGGGTCAACAAATTGAGCCAGGCGTAGTTGCCGCTGATGATCAGGTATGATTGGGTGAGTATAATCAATATTGCCGCGATCGAGGCGATCGGCTGAGGGGCGAACAAACCCCAGACGATCACCAGCTGAACCAGATGGTTCGAGAACGTTTCGAATTTGTGAAAGGATTCGGGCATATGATGAAAAAAACGGCTGAGCGGATTAGGAAGCGGTTGGGTCTCATGGTGGTAATTCATGCAGGTCAACTCTTTCCAGCAGCGATCTCCCCGCATTTTTATGAGACCGGCCCCGAATTCCACCCGGAA
>JAWVYR010000306.1:0-3130 GCA_033722635.1 Balneolaceae bacterium
GCGCGAATGTTTGAGGAGATCGGCCGTGCCTATATGGCCCTGGGACACTACGACCAGGCGACACCGTTGCTGGAACGGGCGCTCGATATCCGCAGGGATATACACGGTGAGCAGCACCCGGTGGTGGCTGCCACGATGAACCAGCTGGGATTTTTAAACAAGGAACAGGGTAATTACGCTGTTGCTGATTCTCTGTACCATCATTCGTTGGAAATTGTCCGTGATACCCGGGGGGAAGATCATCCTGAAATGGCGGAAATATTCAACAATCTTGGTGTGTTGCACCGGGTAAGGTCGGAGTACAAGGAAGCTGAGGACTACCTCAGGGAATCCTTGAATATCTGGCAGGAGCAGTACGGCCGGGAACATCCGGAAACAGCCAACTCCCTGCAGAACCTGGGAGCCGTATTGATGATGCAGGGAAAATATGAACAGGCAGAGGTAACGTTGAAGGAGGCATTGAACCTGCATCAAAAACTGGAAGGCGACAACCATCCGGAGGTGGCAACTACCCTGTTGAATCTCGGCCATGTATTAAAGGAGCAGAAGCGCTACGATGAAGCTGAGAAAATATACCGGCAGGCGCTCGTCATCCAGCGAAAAATATATGGGGATGATCATCCGAAGCTGGCAAAGACACTCAACAACCTGGCGGTGCTCCTGACGAAACAGGACAAGCTGCAGAAAGCCGATCCATTACTGCGTGAAGCTACCGAAATCCGGCGCAGGAATTTTGGCGAGGATCATCCCGAATATGTTGCCAGCCTGCACAACCTGGCTTTTTTCCTCCAACGAAAAAGAGATTATTCCGCCGCTGATTCCATCTACCAGCTGACCCTCGAAAAATGGAAGGAACTGCTCGGGCCGACCCATGCCAATGTGGCGGTCACCCTGAACAATCTCGGTTCGGTTTGCAAGGCACAGCGGCGGTATGGGAAGGCTGAAGAATACTATCGGCAGGCCCTGGATTTGCGGCGCGAGGTGTTGAATGAAAATCATCCGGCGGTGAAACGGTCGCTGGTGCGCCTGGCCGAACTCTATGAAAGGTGGGATAAACCGGACTTGGCCAACGCCTACCGCGATACCATTTCGACCATGAACTGAGTTTGTTTTGATTTCTTTTCTCTATATTCACCCCAGGTACAGGCGACCCTCGATTGCCGGACCCGGGCAGAAATCCCATTTATTGCCGGCCTACCTGTTGCCTGCCGAAGCTTAATAAAAAATCACTCTGATATATGGCACGGAGGTTCTTCATGAAGTTGATCCGGACAGTGATGCTTACCTGTATCATGGCGGGCCTTGCTGCAGTTGCCACTGCCCAGAAGGATGCGGAAATCGACTATGAATATGGCTTTAAGGGAGGATTGTCGTTGTCTACTTTCCACCAATCCGGATTGGACACCCGCATCAATCCAGGTTTCGTCCTCGGCGGTTACATCCGAATGCCGGTCGACAGTCAATTTTCCGTGCAGCCGGAGCTCTATTTCTCCATGGAGGGAGCCAAGGTATCCCAGAACAATATTGAATTCCTCCTGGGTCTCGACTATATCCAGCTGCCGCTTCTCGCGATTTATCAATTGAACAATCGGGGCACCTGGAAACCCGCTTTTTTTGCCGGGCCGCAGATCTCTTTCCTGGTCAACAACGAGAGCAATGTCACCATTGATGATGGTCAGATCTTTACCCCCGACGATTGGGTGGCTGAGGCGAAAAACACGGTCTTCGGAGTGGCTTTGGGCGCCGGGCTCGAAGTAGATCTGGGGGCTCAGCGGTTCACCCTCGATATACGTTACAGCCGGGGGCTCACCAACACCTTTGACGACCGGGTTCCGGAACATATCAAGAACGGTGCTTTGGTGATGATGGCCGGATTCATCTTCTAGGATGGACTGTACTCAGTTGTCCGGTACAATCCTGCCGTCCGGCGTGATCCGCTCATCGGGGCCCGGCGGCTGCATCGGAAAGTTGTGTATCGCCACATCCGGGTCCCGGTCATTCGGCACGTAATGAATATGCGAACCGTGGGAAACCTCGGTATAAGGCTTCTCATTGAAGAGACCCAGAGAATCAGCCAGGGCAAAGCCCGCCATGATCAACACGAAAGCGATAAACAGGTATTTGAGCTTGTTTTTTCTGGTCATGATTCGATCAAACGGGAAAATTCGGGCCTTTCAGAATACCGTTTTTTCCGGTGAATCTCATTTATTATATCAATCTAATTTCACATTTAGCCATTCAATTAGCATAATAAAAAGGAAGAGTACCCCATTTTATCCTCATCAGAGGCAGAAAGAATCAAAGCTGACGGCGCTGATATGTTATCCAGACTTATATACTTGAACTGGTCGATGTTCCTGTCACGGATGTCGAAGCTGCAGACCGTGCTGGTTATCGGCTATATCATCTTTCTGCTGATGCTCTTTTCCAATCTTCTCGGCAGCGCCGTAGTGATCGCCCTGTTCGACAGCAACACCATGGTCAGGGAACAGCTGCCGTGGCTGACCATGGAGATCAGGCAGCTGATTCTCTTCGCCTTTGCCAATATTTTCTGGCTGCTGCACTTTTCCTTTACCAGTACCCGACTGTTAAACATGGAAGAGAACCGAAAGCTGCTCTCCTATTCCTATCCGGTGAACAAACTGGCCTGGCACCTGAACCTGATCGGATTTTTCCATCCGCTCAACATCATCTATAATTTCACCTGGGCGGTATTCCTGCTGATTCAGATCAGACATCTTTGGTATATTCCCGTGGTGCTGGCGGCCGTGCTGCTGAACTATGCAATCATCTATTCCTTCAAGCACCGATTTCTCCGCATCATCGAGAAGCGATTCAAGATCATCGTTTTCAGCCTCGTCTTCCTGCTGGTAGGAACCTTTCAGGCGATCGCCCTGATCCTGCGCAATCCCGGATGGTTCCTTGAGAACTACCTGCCTGATTTTGAAACGGTCATGGCCGTACTGTCCTATGCACCGGGCGGGCTGCTGGTCACCTCCGCGGTTCATGAATACGACATTCTGACCGGTACGGTGGCTTACTCTTTTTGTGCCGCACTGATATTTTTAATTTTCCGAGACCACTATTTCAAAACCAAAGAGGGGCTGCACGCTCCCGTCAGAAAAGAGAC
>JAWVYR010000307.1:0-3128 GCA_033722635.1 Balneolaceae bacterium
AAAAAGCCCCTGTACTCGCCCTAAGACGAGAACAGGGGCCGGGTACCGCGTACGGGATTCGAACCCGTGTTACCGCCGTGAAAGGGCGGCGTCCTAAACCCCTAGACGAACGCGGCATGCAGTTATTCGTTGAACGGTCATCAAGAAATCTCTATCACCATTAACCAATAACCATTAACCAATAACCAATAACTAAAACCAGAGGCGACGGGCGGATTCGAACCGCCGTACGAGGTTTTGCAGACCTCTGCCTGACCACTCGGCCACGTCGCCATGCTTTTTGTCAATACGTCAAATTCGGGCTGCACGCCCGACAGGACTCGAACCTGTAACCTACGGCTTAGAAGGCCGTTGCTCTATCCAGTTGAGCTACGGGCGCTTGTCAAAATTAACAGTAGTGTCGGGGAGACAGGATTTGAACCTGCGACCCTCTGCTCCCAAAGCAGATGCGCTACCGGACTGCGCTACTCCCCGTTTATCGGCTTTCCATCAAGGCATGGACATCCATCCCTACATCATACAAAAGTGGACGCCTGCCCGTTTCGTGGAAAGATTCCAAATATAAGATTCTTTCCCTGTCAAATCAATTTCCGGGCACTATAAAATTAACTTTGTAAGCCCTCCTTTAGTATGCGGTGCAACCGGGGAAATTCCGGGCTTCGAGATTCAACTCTCCAGGAATCCAAGCAGCTGCCCGGTGAAGTTTTCCCAGCTCAGTTCGTTTTTCAGCTGTTTAAGGTTTTCCCGCATCTTTTCCGTGTCGATGGTTTCGATATACTGCCGTATGGCCGACCGGAGAGCCTCTACATTTTCACTTTCAAAAATAAGACCGGTTTTCCCGTGATCGATATGTTCGGTCAGCCCCGGCTGGTCCGAAACCAACACCGGAAGTTGAAACTGGATCGCGTTGGCGAGGATGCCGCTCTGGCTGGCCGACCGGTAGGGGAGCACCAGCAGGTCGGACAGGGTGAAGATCTCTGCCAACTCCTCATCGGTGACAAACCGGTCAACGATGGTGTACAGAGAGCGGTGATCCTGACGGATGCGGTCGATATAATCTTCTTTGCTGTCGTAAAACTCGCCGGCTATCAATGGCCTGATCTGCAGCTGCTCCAGGTCCAGCTGATTCAACGCGTCGATTAACAGGTCCAGTCCCTTGTACTTCCGGATCAACCCGAAGAACAGTAGCACCCGGTCGCCGGGCTGAAAACCGTATGCCTCCCGGAGCTCGCTCCTTGACCTTGACGTCGGTTGCATCGTATAGACCGGATGAAAGAGTTTCCTGTTTTCTATATTTACTTTCAGTTGATGCAATTCACCCAGGGTTTGGCCGGAGAGCAGCACGATCTTGTCCGTTCGGTTCAACATCCGCCTGATCAGCTGTTTGCCGAACGGGAAAGATTCATGCGGAAGGATATTGTGGGCAATACAAACCGACCGGGTGGAGGGGGACTGCACGGAGAGCTTCTTCATTACGCTGCTGTAAGCCGGCGAGAAGAAGGGATGCCAGTGTGAATAGAGAAGAAAGTCCGGCTGATCTTTTGCGATACGCCGGGCTGCACGGTTCCAGTTTAAGGGATTGTAGGAGTGCAACAGGGGTTCGGCATAGGATTCGCCCTCCTCTTCACGTTTCTGCGACTTGCCCGGAAAAAGCAGGTCGGGATAGAGCGTCTTAAAATTGTAGGCATTTACCACCCGGTGATCCGACAGGTGGCGGTAGAGATAGTCGCTGAAGGTGGATATGCCGCCGCGGTATGGTGGAAATACGCTTAAAAAGGAGATCACAGTGTGCACGGTTTTGTTGTCAGTCCGCCGAGAAATCTAATTATTATCTGTACCATACCATAATCCGGATTGCAGGATGAAGATCTGCAGGGAGATTGTGAGCGGCCGCCGTTTTTGAAGATCGAAGTGCATCTCTCAACAGAATTTCCGTTCTTATGATCTCAAATTTTTTGAAACCATCGATACCGGTTCGCAATGAATTTAAATGTTATATCTCTCTGCTTCATCAGCCTGCTGCCCGCAGCGCTTTCTGCCCAATCCCTCTCGCTGTCGGTAACCGGCGGGACCTCGGGGAACACCCCGGATCAGTTCATGTTGAACGGCCATCAGATAAACCTGCAGGCCAATACGGTCGAATTCATGAATTCGGGCACAGCCAAAAATGTCTTCTTAACCTACGGCGTCTCTCCCGATCACTCGCTGGTCGCATTCCTGGAATCAGGTCCGGAACAGAGCAGGATCAACCTGATGGGAACCGGGGGGAGCCGTTTGCATGCATTCGATGCGATCACTGCCGCTTCCGGAGACCCTTCGCTGGCGGTATATCCGTTTAACGACGGTTCCGTGCTCGTCCGGGATAATATTGCCGGATTCACGCTGTTTGATTCCTTCGGCAAACGGGTGGCCGGGGTGTCCGGCAGCGGCGACAGCAATAGGGGAGAGTTGATCTCGGAGGTGTCGATGGATCCAAACGGCAAGACGGTGGTGATCTACACTCCTAAGATCAAGCAGCAGGATGGCATGATGGGATCCCGGGCTCAATTGTTCACGGCGGAAAACCAGTTGACGAATATTTTTTCCAGCAACACCCGAACGTTAAGATCGGTATCGGTTTCTTCCGACGGGCAGTTTATCGCCCTGGTAACCGGCGGGCAGAACGCCCGGGACCGGGTATTGGTGATGGACCGGTATGGCAATCGTCTGAACACCATCGAAACGGAAGAACAGCTCGTGGGAGCCCGCATCGCAGCAAATCCATCCTATTTACTGCTCTATTCCTCCGGCCGGGCGATGGTTTTTAACACGCTCTCAGGGGAGCGTATCGGGAGCAGCAGCTTCAGCTCCGGCCTGTTGGTGGCCGACTATTTCTCGGAGGATCAAATCATTCTGGGAATGACCGGGGATTATTCATCCGCTGCCGGCATCGTGCAGAATATTGAGTTTCTTGCCATCCACCTGGGTAAAAGGGCGATCAGCAGCGAGGAGTTGAGCGGCATCATAGGATTGAGCTCGGCGGTACAACCGGTGTTGAAGCGAACCGGCCCGGGACGATACCGGTTGGAGGGAACCAGCAAAATCGTGGAGATACGCACATCGTTCTGAGCGGCGGCTCCTACGGAGCC
>JAWVYR010000308.1:0-3115 GCA_033722635.1 Balneolaceae bacterium
ACCGCTACGTTGCCATGGATGTGGGCATTCTCGGTGATCTCGATTGTGGCCCCTGCAGCGAAAAGATCGCCGCGGATGATGCCGTCGATGATCACGGTTTCACCGACTCCAACAAACATGTCCCCGATCGTACCGGTGATCGAGATGGCGCGGGCGGCTGCGATCGCATCATCCTTTACCTCCCCGTTGATCATCAGATGTTCAGAGGCGGAGTAAAAATCATCGTTGATATAGCCGAAGTGTTCGATAAATCGTCCGGCTGCCATCAGGTTGGTGCTCAGGCTGTCGGATTCATCAATTCGAATGGTGGTTCCGCTCCGGTAGCTCGAACCTTGACCGACAGCCAGAACGGTGCCGAGGAGCAGGATCAGGATGGTGATAGTAGTAAATTTCATAGGATCCCCCGTGTTAGTGATTAAAAGCTTTTTAATACAATACGGATACTGCCGACGATTTTTTCCCGTGCATTACCTTTTACCGGTGTAAAGCGTCATTGATGGTCGCTGTAGGAGAAACTATTACAGACAGTCCCGCAGTCGCCTTATATCCATATCGATCGATTTCCCTTTAGTTACTGTTAATCAGATGAAGATAAATCAACCGAAAATGTAAATAAATCAGTTGTTGACCATGAGTTATTATTTTACCAAGAAACTGTCTGCTTCATTTGATGAAGCAATTGAAAAAGTGACCGAGGAGTTGGAAAACGAAGGGTTTGGAATACTTACTGAAATCGATGTAAAGGAAACCCTGAAGAAGAAACTGGATCAGGATATTTATAAATATAAGATCCTGGGTGCCTGTAACCCGCCGTTGGCATACCAGGCCCTGCAGGTAGAGGACAAGATCGGAGCGATGCTCCCCTGTAACGTCATCGTCCAGGAAAAAGAGGAGGGCGAGGTGGAGATATCCGCCGTGGATCCCGTGGCATCGATGCAGGCTGTCAACAATAAGGATCTGGAGGATGTTGCCCGCGATGTAAGGGGCCGCCTTGAAAAAGTGATCAGGAGTCTTTCGGTAAACTAGCCGGAAAATAGCTTCAGCAGTTCCTCCTTGTAAGTTGCACCGATAGGGATCGCTTCATCTTTCAGGATCAGTTGATTCCCCTCGAGGTAGTCGATTCGATCGAGTGATACAATATAGGATTTGTGTACCCGGACGAAGCGGTCATCCGGCAGTATCTCCTCCATATGTTTGAGTGTGTCGTAAGCGGTTATCCTGTTGCCGTTGTAATGGATGGTGACGTAGTCGCCGACTGATTCGATGTAGCTCAGCTGGTCGAGGTTGATCTTATACAACTTACGGTCTGCCTTCACGGTGATGTACCCGGTTTCAGCAGGCTCCCCGTGCTGCAGTCGGTCGGTAGCTTTGTTGACCGCCTTGACAAACCGTTCAAAGGAAAAGGGCTTGAGTAGATAGTCGATCACATCCAATTCGTATCCTTCCAAGGCATATTCATCGTAAGCCGTGGTTATGATCACCGCAGGCGGATTGTTCAGGGATTTCATGAAATCGATGCCGGACAACGTCGGCATATGAATATCCAGGAAGCAGAGATCCACCGCTCTCTCCCGCAGCAGTTCGAGCGCCTCCAGGGCGTTGTTGCAGATATCAATCAGCTCCAGCCGGGGTGTGTTCTCGATATACTCCCTTAGCAGCTCCTGTGCGGAAGGCTCGTCATCAACGATTATGCATTGAAGGGTACTCATGTCAGCTGCATCTTTAGATCTAATGTAAAGATATTGCCGGACTGGTCAATATCCAGCTCATGGCGTTCCCCGTAGAGCAGCTCGAGGCGCTGCCTGGCATTGGCCATACCGATCCCGGTTGAAAAGTCCGGTAGGGATACGGTACCCGGAATCGTGTTTTTGGTCTCCAGTACCAACAGATCATCCTCAATCGTGATGGATATGCGGATGAAATCGTCACGATGTTGGGTGCTGCCATGCTTGAAGCAATTTTCCACAAAGATGACCAGTAAAAGCGGGGTGATTTTAAGATCGCCGGGGTGACCGTCAATGTTAAATTCAACCCTTTCGGGCTGATGAAGCCGGCTTTTATAGAAGGTGACATACTGACTCAGGTAATCCAGTTCCTCCTTCAGGGGCACCTTTTCCTCCGGCATATGGCGGATCGCGTAGCGCAGCAGATCCGATAGCTGAAGAACAGCGGGAGCGGCCTCTCTGGAATCTCTGCGTGCCAGCAGATAGATATGGTTGAGGCTGTTGAACAAAAAATGAGGATTGATCTGTGCCCGGAGCGCGCGAAGTTGATTTGAGACCTTCTCCCTCTCCAGCCGTTCCAGCTGTCGGTCCTTGTCCAGTTCACGAAACCAGCTTTGCGAAAGTTGGAGCAGGGAAGTGATACCGACATAGGCTATCATGAACTGGAGCACGTGATACCATTCATAATAGGATATGAAATAATACCCTGGGGCGATCCAATCCGCCAGGTACCTGAAGGTGATAATATTCAGCCAGACGGAAAAAGCCAGCACAACCGTCAAACCGATCCCATACAGGAGGTAACGACGGTGGGCCAGCAGCCGGGGAATCAGAACGAAGCTGTTGACTACCACCGCCGTAATGAGGCTGATATGAAATAACAGTGTGTAGATAAAGTCGACCCATCCCACGCCTGTTCCCCTGGAAAAATGATTGGTCAGGAACAGTATCGATGCTATCCAGAATATCAAGTACCTGAGAAATCGTTTCCAGGGGAACGATCTAATATATTGGGTCAGGTTCATATCGAACGGTCTCTGGTCAGCACGATCGGTTCAGAATAAGCCTTCGGTTCCTCCACATACTTGAGGATAAACTTCTGCAGCTCGGATGTGGAGGCGGTCAGCAACACCATATCGGCGGCCTTCTCATGCTTGATCCGGACTTTTTCATTTTCGATCATCTCGATGATCCAGTTGGAGTTGAACATCTCAATATTCACCCGATCCTCTTCGAAGGAAACTTTCGAAAACGTATGAACGGGAAACAGGTGATAAAGAGCCAGCGTATTGTCCACCTCGATATCCTCGATGACCAGATCCAGAAAATAGTGATCTCCCAGCCGGACCAGGAAAGCCTCGAAATAGGCGGTATCCTGTTCACTGACATGC
>JAWVYR010000309.1:0-3101 GCA_033722635.1 Balneolaceae bacterium
AGTGTACGGTATTGCTATTCCTGATTGTTTCCATCAGTTGGTCGGTGAAATGCAGCCCGGCCGTAGGGGCCGCCTTGCTGCCCAGATCCTGTGCATAGACGGTTTGATACTCGTCCGACAGCGATTCATCCTGCTCGATATAGGGTGGAAAGGGGGTAAACTTGTAATCATCATATATGGCCTCGTCCAGGCCGGGATCCATCCTGAGCGTGCGGATACCCTCCTCATCCGTGTCCAATACCTCGGCCTTAATGCGATCGGTCAAATCCACCCTGTTTCCCTTTTTGAATTTTTTGCCCGGCCGTACCAGCGCTCTTACCGTAGTCGGGTTGATCGTCTCCAATATGAACACTTCCTTTTTCCCGCTGTCGAACAGCAAGCGGCATTTTTCCACTTTGCTGTTGTTGGCCACCAAGGTGGTTTCTTCGGGCAGATGGTTCAACAAGTTATAAAAATAGTCATCGATGAGCTCTCCTGTTTCACGGTTGTATACGAGCAACCGGGCCTGATCCCGAGGCTGGGCGGGTTCCTGGGCGATCAACTCTTCCGGCAAGTCGTAGTCGAAATCGGAGAGGGTGTATGACATTTTATGCTGATTGACAGATGAGACCAATGCACCGCCGAAACTTAGTTAACCGAATACAGCTAACAAAGGCCCAAATATCATTCAAAATCATATTGCCCGGTCTGCTGCATGTGCAGGAGTTTTTCCACTCGTTCCTCGGTCGGAGGATGTGAGGAAAAGAGGCTCATCAGCCGTTTTCCGGAAAAAGGATTGACCGGAAACATATGGGAGGTGGATCTGGCGGCCGTCTCCGATACATCCATGGGTACCTGTTCCACCGCCTTCTCGATCTTGCGCAGTGCATCCGCAAGGCTTTGGGGATGGTCGCAGATCTCAGCACCGATGCGGTCCGCTTCGTACTCGCGTGTCCGGCTGATCGCCGCCTGCAGCATCATTGCGGCGATCGGGGCGGTGATCAACACCAGCAGTGCCACCAGCGGGTTTCCGCCCCGGTCGCTGCTGCCGCCGATCGGTATAAAATAGGCGAACTGGGCCAGCATGGTCAGCGCACTGACGAAGGTGATAACGATGGTTTGGGTCAGGATATCACGGTTCTTGATATGGGCAAGCTCGTGTGCTATGACGCCGCGAAGTTCATCCTTGTTCAGAACATCAAGAATACCGCGGGTAAACGCCACGGCCGAATTTTCGGGATTCCTTCCGGTTGCAAAAGCGTTTGGCTGCTGCTGTGGTATGATATACACATTGGGCATCGGCAGGTCGGCTCTTTGAGCCAAATCCTCAACCATGTTAAACAGCTCCGGCGCGGTTTCGCGGTCAACTTCCTGCGCCCGGTACATCTTCAACACCATGGAATCGGAATACCAGTAGCTGAAGAAGTTCATCCCCATCGCAAAAATAAAGGCGATAACCAGGCCGGTGTAACCGCCCAGCATCTGCCCGACCAGCATAAACAGTACCGCCACCAGGGTCATAAGAAAGACGGTTCGAAAGGTATTGGTATTCATTGTACCTGAAGTTGGATTGTTATCAATATATGGGAGATAGATAACGAATTTATATCTCTATTTGTTTCGCCGTGATCAGGAATGTATCCCTTTCATCAACTGTTTTATTATGCCATCGAAAAAAAGCATAAAGTCCAAAGAAACCGAATATTCGGAGGGTCGTACTTATGACTGAAGTAGAGACACTACGGCGTATATCCGCCCAAGATCTGAAGAAGCGTTTGCAAAGCGATAACCGACCGGTACTGATCAATGCGCTTTCCCGTGATGCATACCGAGCCAAGCGTATTCCAGGCTCGATCAGCATCCCGACAGAAGACATTGAGATGATCGAAAATATCGTACCGGATAAAAACCAGGATATCGTTGTCTACTGTGCCAACGAAGACTGCGACGCCTCACCCAACGCGGCCAGTGCATTGATGGATAATGGCTATGAAAATGTATGGGACTTCGAAGCAGGCCTCGCAGGCTGGAAAAATGCAGGATACACGCTCAGAGGCAACGAAACAGGATAACCGAAATTTGAAACGCTCTCCCTGCAGCCTGTGGCCGGCGATGCTGGTCGCAGGTTGCTTTTTTTATATATCATATCTTCCCGGCAACTGACAATCTATGTAGAATATTTTATACTGCCCTTCCCTTTAAATTACATCAACCTCGTCCATGACCGAACAGATCCGAAAACTTGAGAAAGAAGCACGAATCCTGGAGCCTGATTTCGAAGAACGGATCAGACTAGCTGCCAAGACGATGCGGTATGCCCAGCATTTTCTGGATGAACTGCCCGACAAAAAAGCCTATGTCCCTTCAGAAGACAAAGGCCGGCGGATACGGGAAAATCCCTTTAGCGAGGGGCCGTCAAATCTGGATTCGTTGCTGGATATGGTTGAACAGGAAGTAGACACTCCCGGACTCAATCCCGCATCCGGCGGCCATCTCGGATATATCCCGGGCGGCGGCTTGTATCCCTCCGCACTGGCCGACCTGCTGGCCGCTGTCAGCAACCGGTATGCCGGGGTCTTCTTCTCCTCGCCGGGGGCGGTGCGAATCGAGAATATGTGCCTTCGCTGGTTGTGCGACCTGGTCGGGTATCCCGATGGAGCTGCCGGCAACCTGACCTCGGGCGGATCGATCGCCAACCTGATCGCTGTAGTCACCGCCCGGGATGCCGCAGGGCTACAGTCGAACGCATTTGAAAAAGCAGTAATCTATACCACCGGGCAGGTACATCACTGCGCCGACAAAAGTTTTCACGTGGCCGGCATGGAAGACGCCGTCATCCGGCGGGTACCGATGGACGACCGATTCCGGATAAGGCCGGAAGCGCTGCAATCCCAAATTCGCAGGGATCGCGATCAGGGTTTGAACCCGTTCCTGATATTTGCATCGGCCGGCACCACTGACGTGGGTGCGGTGGATCCCATGCAGCCGTTAGCAGAAATTGCCGAAAAAGAGAAGATCTGGTTTCATGTCGATGCCGCCTACGGCGGCGCGTTTTTGCTGACCGATTACGGTAAGGATTTGATGAAGGGCATACACCGCGCCGATTCGGTGATCATAGATCC
>JAWVYR010000310.1:0-3094 GCA_033722635.1 Balneolaceae bacterium
GGTTGAAAACAGCCTCAAATCTCTGAAATCCAGCGTCCAGCAGTTGATGGCCTCATTCGACTGCGAAGATCCCGCCGAAGTGGTAGAAAACTATGCGGAAAACAGCTCCTGGCTGGATCAGATGTCGGTCAAGCTCGAAGCCAAATCATAACACCCGTAGTTTGCTCCCAGTTGAGCTGGTTAGCCGGTGTGCATGTATCTTCACTCCGGCCCTACCTGCTTGAGATGAGTAAGGATGCTCCCTAAATCGTTGTAGTAAAAATTCCTACAGAACCTCTACCTGACATAAATCCCCAATTGCATGGTCTGTCTGCATCCATGATTTAGTTTTCAATTTCTGCGATTCAGGAATCTGCAGGCCATTTCACCCTTCCTATCCACTCATCCGACCGGTATTCGTAATTCCTCTTTTTCACTCTCACGGGCCAGGCTGGCATCCCTGCACATATTTAACCGTTTCAAAATTAGCCGCAGTTTGCTACATTGTTATTAAGGAATTTAAGATACTAAACTCTTTAATAGAGTACGGTAGTGCGGATAGGCGCTTTAGTATACCGGGTGCTTATCCACTCGGCATGAGTTATTGAACCCTACAGTCCGGAGGCTGAACATGAAATCCACCGCATACGACGAATCCTATACCGAGCAATTTCAACCTCAAACCCGGTCATCCAAACCCTCTCTCTTTGATGACCTGAAGCCGCCCCTTACCGAAACCGGCGCCGTGGTGGAAGCTTCCCGCTGCCTTGAATGTGGTGGGCCCTACGCCCCCGCCCCCTGCACTGTCGGTTGCCCGGTGGGAATAGATATCCCGGGTTTTGTATCGGCGATATACCGGGGAGAAATGATGAATGCGGCGGATATAATATTTGCAGAAAACATACTTGGAGCCAGCTGTGCCCGGGTATGTCCGGTGGAAATTCTCTGCGAAGCAGCCTGTGTGCTTGAACACGAAGGCCGGAAACCGGTCGAAATCGGCCGGCTTCAGCGTTTTGCTGCCGAAAAAGCCCTGAACAACCACAACCGAATCTCCTATCGGATTCCCACCCGATCAACTACATCCAAAGTGGCCGTCATCGGTGCGGGACCGGCCGGGCTTTCCTGTGCCGCTGAACTCGCCGGCGAGGGCTATCCTGTGACGGTCTATGATGCCAACGAGGATTTCGGCGGCCTGGTGCGATACGCCATCGCCCCCTACCGTATAAACCGTGATCCGCTGCCCAAGGAGGTACAGCTGATCCGCGACCTGGGAGTCGATTTCAAGATGGGCACTGCCATCGATTCTCCGGAGAAGCTGCAGGATATCGAGTCGGAGTACGATGCCATTTTTCTCGGTATCGGTCTGGGACGAGACGTCGACCTGCAATATCCCGGGGAGGAGCTGTCCGGCGTCTGGGATTCACTCGATTTTATACGCATGATCAAAACCGGGCAAAAACCAAAGATCGGCAACTCCGTAGGGGTCATCGGCGGAGGCAACACCGCTATCGATGTGGCCCGGGAGGCGTTGAGGCTCGGCGCCCGCGAGGTAACGATGTATTACCGCAGGACCGAAGCAGAGATGCCCGCCTACGACCATGAAATCGAGGAGGCCCGCGAGGAGGGTGTTCGCTTTCAGTTTTTGACCAATCCTGTTCGGTTTTTGGGGGATGAGCAGCTGGAAGCGATTGAACTGCAGTATATGAAACTGGGTGAGCCGGATGCATCCGGACGCCCCCGACCCGAGGCTGTGCCGGGCACCGAGTTTACCGTCCGGACCGATACGGTTATTAAGGCGATCGGCCAGCAGAAGAGGAAATCATTTCTCAGCTGGATCGAAAAACTGGAACTGGACCAGGGCTTGATAAAAATTGATGCCCAAACCGGCCAGACCACCAATCCCAAATATTTCGCCGGCGGCGACGCACTCAACGGCGGGGCCACCGTAGTGGAGGCCGTACAGGATGGAAAAGTCGCTGCACGGGGAATCGCTCAATTTTTAGGAGGCGAATCATGATGAAAGAAATTCGATGGCATGGCCGGGGCGGCCAGGGAGCAAAAACCGTTTCTGAGCTGCTCGCCCTGGCCCTGCTCAAATCAGGTTATTTTGTGCAGGCTTTTCCGGAATATGGCCCCGAACGTAGCGGGGCTCCCATTCGGGCCTACACCCGGAGTTCCGATCAGCCGATCCGGCTTCACTGCGGCGTCACA
Source organism: Balneolaceae bacterium (assembly GCA_033722635.1). Taxonomy (GTDB): domain Bacteria; phylum Bacteroidota; class Rhodothermia; order Balneolales; family Balneolaceae; genus JAWVYR01. The sequence continues at coordinate 2,191 of JAWVYR010000310.1, forward strand.
AATCCCGATATCGTTATCGTTTTGGATGCCTCCCTACTCAATGATACGGATATAACGGAGGGGCTGGAATCCAACGGTCTGGTACTGGTCAACACCCCACTGGACGCCGAAGCGATCAAGTCCAGTCTGGAACGGCTTACAAACCTTTACTGCCTGGATGCAGACCGCCTGGCAGAGGAAACAGGCTGTAGCTTTTCCAACGTGGTGATGGTTGGGGCGGTCTCCTCCATCAACGGCGCTCCCGCGCTGGAGATGCTTTATGAAGCGGCTGAGGAAAAACTGGGTGCTAAACTCTCCCCGGAACAGCTCCAGATTAACAAGGATGCCATTGAAGCCGGGTATAACGCTTTAAAAGATATGGAGGAGATGGTATGAGCAACGATCTGAAACGCTACAGCGACCTGGCGGTCGGAGCGAATATTGAACCCGGAAAAACCTACCAGCCCCATACCGGGTCCTGGAGGATGGGGACAAAGCCGGAGGTCCACTTGGCGAAATGTGTCGACTGTATGCTGTGCTGGGTCTACTGCCCCGATACAGCTGTGCTGGTCGAGGAGGATTCGTTTTACGGATTTGATTACCGGTACTGCAAAGGGTGCGAACTGTGCGCCGAAGTGTGCCCGGCCGATGCGATCGAGATGGTCGCTGAGGAAAAAGATCTCCCGGAATTTGGAAGAATAACAGGTGGAAGCAATGAAGACAGCCGTTAAAGAAAAAAGCACCGATCTGAAACAGATGCACCTGCTTACAGGCGCGGAGGCGACCGCACGGGCGATGTGCCAGATCGATCCCGATGTGGTACCGGTTTATCCGATCACCCCGCAAACGCCTATCATTCAGACCTTCTCGCAGTTTGTTGCCGACGGGGAAGCGACTTCCGAAATTATCAACGTCGAATCTGAAC
>JAWVYR010000311.1:0-3087 GCA_033722635.1 Balneolaceae bacterium
ACCGCGTTATCGTAGGATTTGGTCCAACCGACCTGGGCTGAAGCCGTGCTCACGGCAAAGATCGACCACACCGACAGCAACAGAATTACCGGGGATACTCTTTTATATACCATCTGGATCGGGTTGAATGAATCTATTTGCAATTGCGAAATGATTTCGGCAGCAAAGTGAGAACTTAACGATTCACGCCCTCGGATGAAACTCCTTGTGCACCTGGTGCAGCAGCGAGCGGTCGACGTGGGTATAGATCTCGGTGGTTATGATCGAGGAGTGTCCGAGCATCTCCTGGACGGCACGCAGGTCGGCTCCTCCCTCCAGCAGGTGGGTGGCAAAGGAGTGGCGGAAGATGTGGGGATAGACATTCTTATCGATACCGGCGCGTTCGGAGGCGTCCTTGACGATATTCCAGATACTCATGCGTGAAAGCGGTCCGCCCCGGTTGTTGAGAAAAACCCGGTTCTTGGCTTTGGCGGGATTCTCCTCCTTCAGGTAATTGGGACGTACATATTCCACATAATGCTCTATCGCATCCTGGGCGACTTCGCCGACCGGCACCAGCCGCTCTTTGTTGCCTTTGCCCAGCACCCGGATAAAACCGATCTCAAAGATCAGGTTGTCGAGCTGGAGGTTGATCAGCTCCGAGACCCGCATGCCGGTCGCATAGAGCGATTCCAGGATGGCTGCGTTGCGTATTCCCTGGTCGGTTTCCCGGTTTGGAATCTCCAGTATCCGGTTGATCTCTTCGGGGTTGAGCACTTCCGGCAGTTTCTGGGCTTTCTTGGGAAGCTCGATCAGTTCGGCCGGGTTGGCTTCCGCATGGCCTTCCAGAACGGCAAAATCGTGAAAACTGCGGATACTGGAGATATTGCGGGCAATCGTACTGACCGACAGATCCATCGCCGATAACTCTTCCAGAAAATTCTCGATGTGCTGCAGGGTGACCCCGGACAGAGCGCTGATGCCTACATCCTTGGATAGAAAATTCAGGTAACGCGACAGGTCGTTCTTATAGGATTTGACCGAGTTTTCCGATAATCCCTTCTCGAGCCGGACGAACTGTAAATACTGATTGAGCTGATTGTCGAATTCCATGGATCAGGTGTTGATATAGTCGTCGATCGCAGAGGATTTTGAGCTCGGTTCCGATTCTTTTTCCTTGCCATCGGTGGGGGGTTCCCGCTCAGCCGTTTTGCGAAGGGAAGTTCTCGACTCCTCATCCATGGCTGACTCCGGCTTCTTATCATCCGGATATTCCACACGGCTGTGGTAGATACCTACCAGAATGTTCATGAAACTCTCCTTGATGGTTCTGAGATCCTGGAAGGTTAACGGACATTTGCTGAGCTGCCCCTCATTGACCCGGTCGTCAACCATCTTGTTTACCAGGTTATCGAGCTTCTGGTAGTTGGGATCCTTCATCGCCCGGGATGCCGCCTCCACACCATCAGCGAGAAGCAGTATACCGGTCTCTTTTCGCCGGGGCAGCGGCCCGTCGTAGCGGAAATCCTCCTCCCGGATCTCATCCCGGTCGGAATCGGCATTTTCCTGGGCTTTCCGATAGAAATATTTGATCAGCGAGGTGCCGTGATGAGTTTTTATAAAATCGATCACAACCTTGGGCAGGTTGTATTCCTGGGCGATCTTGACACCGTTGCTCACATGCGCCTTGATCACCAGAGCACTCATGCGGGGTTTGAGCTTGTCGTGTTCGTTGTGGCCGGCCTGATTTTCCGTGAAATATTCGGGATTCTCCATTTTGCCGATATCGTGATAGAGCGCGCCCACCCGGCAGAGCAGGGCGTTTGCACCGATAGCGCCGGCAGCGGCTTCGGCGAGGTTGGCCACCTGGAGGCTGTGGTGAAAAGTGCCGGGCGCCTTGGTCATCAGCGATTTGAGCAATGGAAGGTTGGTGTCGCTCAGCTCCAATAGGGTGAAATCGGTGGTGACCTTGAAGGATTTTTCAAAAAACAGGATCAGCGGATAGGTGAACAGGATGAAGACCGAATTGATGCCCACAAACAGCAGGTCCGTGAGGAAATCGCTCCAGGAAGCCAGGGCGGTGAGATTAAACCCTACCAGAACGATGAGGTAGGAAAGAAATACGATACCCGGTGTGGTGAAGAAGAACTGGGATCGCTTTTTGATATCCCGTACCGAGAAGAGCCCCAGGCTGCACGCCACCGTCGTAGCAACCACGTACTCAAAATTGTTGGCATAGATCAGTCCCGTGAGCAGCGCCAGCGTGATGGTCGACAGTAATCCCACCCGGGAGTCGAAGATAATAGTCAGTATGATCGGGGCCACCGCGATCGGTACAATATAGGGTGAGACCCCGTCGATCCGGAAGGTGAAAGAACTGGCCACACAGACGATCGACATGGCGATGAAGACGAGCAGCAGCAGGGCGTTGTTTTCGAAGATGTAGTGACGGTAGAGGTACAGATAGAGGAAGAATACGATCGAGATGGCGATGATCGAAATGATATCTCCGGTGAAACGAAGCCACTGCTGAAATTCTGTGGCATTTTTTGCTCGTGCCTCGGCCAGGCTCTGCAGCATGTTGTATTTTTCCGGAGTGACGATATCGCCGCGGCGAATGATGACCTGGCCCTGGGCTACCGCGCCCTTGGTCTTGGATATATTGTCAATCGCTTCCTGAATTCGCTGCTGGGTCAGTTGAGGCTGATAGATGAAGTTGGGCCGGATGACCGCATTGAAGATGTCGAAACCGGCATCGGCGATCTCCTGCCTGAAATTATTTCGCAGCCTCAATTTGGCGAACTCCTGGGCCTCGTCCAGGTCGAATACATTTGCAAGGTTGTAGGTTCGTTCGGTCTGCTTCTTCAGATTGCGAACCGTCAATTCGTTGATGTCGATCTCCCCTTTGTCAAGATCGATGACCCCTTCGTTCAGCAGTTCCGAGGTGATCGACTCCAGTTGTTCCTCAAGGGCATATCCCACAAAACGATCCGGTGGGGTCGTCTTGGTGTCTGGGGTCACACCTGGAGTATTGACCGCGTAGTAATTCTGCAGCAGTGCCTGCCACGATTTATCCGGGAAAGTCAGGTTGGAGAGGTTCTTCTCCTG
>JAWVYR010000312.1:0-3059 GCA_033722635.1 Balneolaceae bacterium
GACAGGCAGATTTCGGTTGCGGGGCATGTGGTCGGCGTGGGCATGCGACACAAAGATATGGTCGGCATCACTGCCGCTGTAGTCGAATCCGATATTCAGCCCAGGCAGTGTAATTCCGTGCCGACCGGCTTTGTGAATGTGTATCATAGGATATTTGCTCGGCTTAGAACCAGGTAACTCAGCAGGAACATAACAAGTCCGGCTGACAACGTTATGGCACCCGCAAGTCGTATTCCCCGGGTCATCGGTTGGTCATACTCGGAAATCACAGTTCTGGTCTTCTCCCATCGAACAAGATGAATTCCTGCGAGGTAGACCATCACCAAACTCCAGAGAGAGAATAAAAATTCGACTATGGAGAAGGGAATGATAGAGAGGATCAGGCAGGGGATAGTGAAGATGAGAACATATTTCAGGATGGTCCGAAGTAGTTGAGGCGGCTGGTTATCTTCGGCTTTCTCCCGCAGGTATTCCTCAAGGTGCTGTGGCGAGATGATCAAAAATATACCGGTGCAAACAGCGATGATGCCGAGTACCAGGTAATACACGGTGAACCATTTAATAGACAGCGGCTCTAAAAACATGGTCGATTCTACGGATCTTGTCCAAATTGGTCGATATCACTTTATATTTTCTTTCAGCTCCTCGATATCCTCCCACTCCTCCTCTTCCGGATTGAGGATGGAGGCCAGAACGCTGACCGTGAGCGTCAACAATACGAATATGAGCGCATAGGTGGTAGGCAGTTGATAAAAATCGGATATCAGCATTTTGACTCCTACAAAGATCAAAATCAGGGCCAGTCCATAGTGAATATAGTGAAACAGCCGCATAATGCCGGACAACGCGAAGTATAGTGCGCGAAGCCCCAGAATGGCAAAGGCATTGGAACTGTACACGATAAATTCATCGGTGGTAATCGCCAGGATTGCCGGAATGGAATCGACGGCGAAAATAACGTCGGTGGTTTCGATCGCTACCAGCACCACGAACATGGGAGTCGCTACCGTTTTACCCATCTTCCGGATAAAGAACCGCTCACCGTAATAGTCTTTTGTAACCGGCACGAATTTTCGAACGAGTTTAAGAACCGGATTGCGTTCCGGGTGTACCTCCTTGTCTTTCTGCATACCGATGCGTATACCGGTGATGACCAAAAAGAATCCGAAAACGTAGATGATCCAGTGGAACTGTTCGATGAGCGCAACACCGGCAAAGATGAAAAGCAGCCGCATCACAAGCGCGCCGAAGATTCCCCAGAAAAGCACTTTGTGCTGATATTTGGGGTCCACATTGAAGTAGGAAAAGATCAGCAGGAAGACGAAAATGTTATCCACCGAAAGGGACTTTTCAATCAGATAACCGGTATAGTAGTCCAGAGCCGTTTCGGGATCCATATAGATATAGATCCCCACGCCGAAAAGCAATGCCAGGAATATCCAGAAGGCCGTCCAGGAGAGCGACTCCTTGATGGTGATCTCGTGCGCCTCCTTCTGCAGGGCGAAAAGATCGACGATCAGCATGGAGATGATAAACAGGTTGAACAATCCCCAAAGTAACAGGCTGTGCTCCACGGCTAAAACTAAATTATGATTGAAAGCGAAGCATCAAAGGTAGGGATATTTTTCTATGGTGGAAAGCTGTTTGCAAGGGGCTGTCCTACCTCCGAGTTGCACGGGATGTTGCCCCTATTCCACTACCAGGCCCGAATCGTAGTCGGTCAGTGATTCCGGTATATTGGCACGGATCTCTTCGGTGAATGATTCGATCACTTGCCGTTTCAGGTATTGCCGGCTGTAGGCGATCCGGACCTTCCGGTGCGGTATCGGATCCTCGAAATATTTGATATAGGATTTGATACAACGCTCGCTCAGCTGATTGACGGCGAGGTAGGGGAGCAAGGTCATGCCGAACTCCTGTTCCACCAGTTGCTTCAGGGTTTCCAGGTTGCCGCTTTCAAATTCGATCTGAAGGCTTCGCGCCTTCTCCCGCCGTTTTTTCCGGCATAATTTCATGGTCTGGTCTCTGAAGCAGTGGCCTTCATTGAGCAGCCAGATATTGGACTCGTCAAGATCATCCAAGATGAGCGTGTCCTTTTCAGCCAGCGGATGTTGCTGGGATACATAGCCCACAAACGGCTCGTAATACAGCTCCTCCTCAAAGATATTGCCCTGTTCGGCCGGAGTAGCAATGATGCCTACGTCAAGCAGGTCCTGTTCGAGCAGTTCCAGGAGATTTTCGGTGATCTCCTCCTCGAAAATCAATTTGACGTCGGGGTATTTTTCGGTGAAACTGCGGAGGAACAGCGGCAGCAAGTAGGGGGCTACGGTGGGGATGATGCCGATGCGGATGGTCCCTCTCACTTCATCATCTACGATCGTCGCCAGGTCCTCGATATGTTTGGATTCCTTCAGAATTTTCTTTGCCTGCTCGATGATCTTTTCGCCTATCTCGGTAGGTACCACCGGTGATTTGGAGCGGTCGAATATGGTGACCCCGAGCTCATCCTCCAGCTTGTGTATCTGCATGCTGAGGGTGGGCTGGGTTACGTAGGATTTCTCCGCAGCTGTGGCGAAATGCCTGTGGCGATCGACGGCTACTATGTATGAGAGCTGAGTGAGTGTCATGCAAGGCTGATGAATTTATCGAATCCCGACTTTTTCAAACGCTGACATCGTGCCTTCTATGCGGCTTGGATGCTAAGAAAAGCAGGGATGGTGTGAATGTCAATACTGAACGATATTTGGATGAACATACTTTTTGTATGCTGACAAGTTAAAAAATAATCTGATTATGAAAAGTGCACACGTATTTATCAAAGGCAGAGTGCAGGGAGTGGGATTTCGCCACTTTACCAGGGTGAATTCGCGCAAAGTCGGGGTGAATGGCTGGGTTAAAAATTTACCTGATGGCAGGGTGGAGGCGGTGTTTGAGGGAGCCGAGGAGGATGTTAAGACCATGATTGAACGGTGCAAGGAAGGACCCCGATCTGCCCGTGTGAGGGATATCGATGTGGAGTGGGAAGAGACCTCCGGAGAATTTGATTCATTCCAGGTGAC
>JAWVYR010000313.1:0-3036 GCA_033722635.1 Balneolaceae bacterium
CGGCCAGTATAAAAGTTTGCGAAACCGCTTTACCGGAACACTCACCGGTAAGGGGGTCAGTTTTGGAGGAAGCCTGATTCGGACAGAAGCTACCGGTTACGGGCTGGTCTATTTTGCGGAATATATGCTCAAGGAAAAAGGCCTGGACTTTCAGGATAAAACTGTAGCCATCTCGGGAAGCGGAAATGTAGCGATCTACGCAGCGGAAAAAACCATTTCGCGCGGGGGCAAAGTGATCACCCTGTCCGATTCCGATGGAATGATCTATGACAAGGAGGGACTGGATGAGGAAAAACTAGCATTTGTCAAGGATCTGAAGGAGGTGCGGCGCGGCCGCATCCGGGAATATGCCGAAGAATTCGGTTGCGATTTTTTCGAGGACAAGAAACCCTGGACCATCCCCTGCGATATCGCGTTACCCTGCGCAATCCAAAATGAGATTAAGGAGGAGGATGCCCGAGCCCTGATGGACAATGGAGTTACGCTGGTTGCGGAGGGTGCCAACATGCCCTGCACCAAAAAAGCCAGCGACATGTTCAGGGAATCGGATGTCCTGTACGCACCGGGTAAAGCCTCAAATGCCGGGGGGGTGGCAGTGTCGGGACTCGAGATCTCCCAGAATGTGCTGCGTATGCACTGGACTGCAGAAGAGGTGGACGACAAGCTGCACCAGATCATGAAGGATATTCATGGTAAATGTATCGATCACGGAAAAGATGAAAACGGAAAGGTCGACTATATGAAGGGGGCCAATATCGCCGGATTCCTGAAGGTGGCCGATGCGATGCTCTCCTACGGGCCGGTGTAAACCTTTTATTGCACCTTGTTTATATAGCACTGATATTGATATCAGATCCTGTATAAAGGATTAATCTCGGGAGGAAGCAGTGTACCCTCTCTTTGCCCGCATGGATAAATGAATACCTGTATTCGATCGCTTTTCATCACCGGTTTGCTCCTGGCCACCGTATCCGGCTGTACCCACACCGTCAGGTTCTATTCGCCTCCTGAGACACAAGTAACGGTGGATACGAGCGATTTGCCCTACAAACAGCTTAACCTGATCATTGAGTTTCAGCAGCCGGTGGAGCAGAAATACGGTTTGGAGATACGGGACGCTATTCTTTCCACCCTGGAAGATTCCTATCCAGAGATCACTTTCAATATATTATATGACCCGCAGCGATCGAAAGAGCAGATGGAGCACGCGCTGACCTTTCGGATTAAGATTACCAATTATGTTGCCATCAAACAGACCGGTATAATCGCGAGTTATAACAGGTATGATATCAAACCGGATCCGGAACTGCACAAGTATAACAGAGGCTGGATGGGCTACACCTCATTTCGAATTAACTTTTACGATTACCGGGACAGAGAAAAGAACGAATACACGGAAATCGTTACCGGAGAAGTGATTGAAAGTGGCTTTTTGAAATTCGGAAAAGCAAAAAAGGCACTGCACAGTGCCTACAGCAAGGCAATGATCGAGATGATGGCCGAGATTGACCATCATCTGCAAATGCTCTCCCAGGATAAGTTGCAGGGAGATCGCTGAAACGACTAACTAAACGGTCTGTAGGTCGGGTTTTCTGAACGATCCGGTTAGCTGTTCCAGGGATTGGGCTATAGAAAGCAGTTTTTCATCCTGCCATCGGCGGCCTACCAGCTGAATGCCGATCGGCAGATTCTCTGAACTGAAACCGACCGGCAGCATCACCGAGGGATGGCCGCTCAGGCTGAAGGGAGTGGCGAAACCGCCCAGGGCCGGGAAATAGAAGACTTCCGATCCGTCGATTATAATCGGTTCACCCACCTTGCGCGGTTCAACGGCAGGCGTTGCTGCCACCGGACAGATCAGTGCGTCGTAGTCCGCCAGCAGGGCATTCAACCGGCGAACAAACCGTTCCCGTACTCTCAATGCTTCGGCATAGGCAGGCATTTTTAAACGGGTCCCTTTTACCATCCCTTTCTTCATGGATGAATGGTCGCTTAACATCGTATACTTGAGTCGCAGTGACTGCCGCAAAAGCCATGACATGCCGTTGCCCAGTTCCGTTGCCACAATCACTCCCCAGCTGAACCACAGATCATGAAATGCAATATCGGACAGCGGTTCGTGTTCGATCATACATCCGGCTTCCCTCAGGCGAAAGACCAGATCACCGATCTGTTCCCGGGTCTCACGCGATCCCTTCAGATCCCCGAAGGTGTCGGTCCATGCGAACCGGCACTGTTTCAATGGGATTTCACCGACAGCCTGTATTGGTAGATCCGGGATCTCCGTCTCCCTGTTGTCCGGACCGTGAATAAGATCGAAAATCAATTGCAAATCCTCCACAGAGCGTGCGATGGGACCGTATACGCCCATATGCCGTACATATCGTTCACCTTCCGTCGTGCCGGGTATATGCCAGTCGGGAATATGTCCCGCGCCCGAAACGCGGTGTTCCGACGGTTTGAAGCCGAACACTCCACAGCAGTGTGAGGGAACCCGGATCGAGCCCCCGATATCGCTGCCGAGATCGGCCGCCGAAAACCCGGAGGCCACGGCCGCCGCGCTTCCCCCGCTGCTGCCGCCGGGAATGCGGTCGGGGTTCCAGGGATTTCGGGTATCCCCGAAGAGCGGACTATGAGTCTGCCAGTCGGTGGCCAGAAGCGGGAGGTTGGTTTTGCCCAGAATGATCGCCCCTGCCTCCTCGAGCCGTTGTACGGCTGTTGCACTCTCCTCGGGGAGATGATTTTTCAGCGGGGGATAACTGCTGGTGGTTCTAATTCCAGCAGTCTCAAAACAGTCCTTGATGGTTACTGGCACGCCGTGCAACGGCCCGTCGATCACATTGCGGCTGAGTGACTCATCGGATTCAGCGGCGCGCTCCACCGCTTTGTCATTCAACGTGACAACCGCATTGATGCGGTCGTTGTGCCGTTCGATCTGGGTAAGGAATGCCTTGGTCAGTTCAACGGAGGAGATCTTCTTTTCCCGGATCATCCGGGCTAGTTCAGTGGCGGTTCTGAAGACCAGGTCAGACATAC
>JAWVYR010000314.1:0-3034 GCA_033722635.1 Balneolaceae bacterium
CGGCGACCCGGTGAGCAGCCGGAAGGTGGTGCTGTTCAACAACGACGTCCAGATCGGGGTGGCGCGTCCGACCGAGGCGATGGACTACTTCTACAAAAACGGTGAACATGACGAGCTGCTCTTCATTCATGAAGGCGAGGGATACGTACAATCGATGTTCGGCCGACTCGATTTCGGTTACGGTGATTATATTTTTATCCCCCGTGGCACCATCTACCAGATGGTATTTGAAACCGACAAGAATCGCATGCTAACGGTCGATTCCACCGGACCGATCGATGTGCCGAGTCGATACGTGTCGGAAAAAGGACAGTTCCAGGAGCACAGCCCGTTCTGCGAGCGAGATATCCGGAGACCGGAAGGTCCCACTTTTATTGATGAACAGGGGGAATTCGAAGTCCGCATCAAGAAACAGGGCCGATACACCTCCTACTGGTACCAGCATCACCCGCTGGATGTAGTAGGATGGGACGGTTACCTCTATCCCTGGATCTTCAACATCAAGGATTTTGAGCCGATCACCGGCCGCGTCCACCAGCCGCCACCCGTGCATCAAACGTTTGCGGGGCCCAACTACGTAGTCTGCTCGTTCTGCCCGCGCAAGTTCGATTACCATCCACTTTCGATACCGGCGCCTTACGCCCACTCCAATGTCGACTCCGACGAGGTTCTCTACTATGTGGAGGGCGATTTCATGAGCCGGAAAGGGGTGGAAGAGGCCAGCATCACCCAGCATCCCGGAGGTATTCCGCACGGACCCCATCCGGGCAAATACGAGGGCAGCATCGGCAAGGAGGAAACCGACGAATACGCCGTAATGATCGATACCTTCCATCCGCTGCATCTGACCACGGAGGCGAAGAAGCTGGATGATGATTCCTACCCCTATACCTGGATTGAGGACAAGGAGGCGGTGGAAGGCGAAGAGTAGACCGGTACCGTGGCTGATTAATTCATAAGCGGTTTTTTTACAAGAATCCCGGTAGTCTGGGGCTCTGTATCTACCGCTCCCGGGCCATCAGTATATTCTTGCGAAAGAGCGTTAAGATACTATTCATCAACAGTTTAATTAATTTTGTCTTGGGCGGTTTTATTTGTATGATAGTTTAAACAAATACCAAAGGGATATCTGTCTGTCCATTCCTTCTTTAAACAGGTAGGAGTCAGAGGGTATTACAGGCCTGAAATCTGCTTATGCAAAAATTGCGCATCGGGATTATTGAGATTCTCGCTAACTCACCCGCCGACACCATGTACTCCCGCATCATGCGGGTCAATTCTGCCAGCATCATGCCGCAGGTCCTGGCCGTCTGGCTGGAGAAGGCCGGCCACGAGGTGCATCTGACCCATTACTCCGGTTACAAAAACCTGTACGATGATGTGCCCGAAGATCTGGACATGATCTTTTTCAGTGCATTTACAACCAGCGCCTGTGTGGCCTATGCGCTCAGCAATTATTACCGGGCAAAAGGAATTCCGACAGCTATCGGCGGACCTCACGCCCGTTCCTACCCGGAGGATGCTTCCAAATATTTCGATTATGTCTTTGGATTTACCGACAGGGAATTGGTGGAAGAGGTAGTCAGGGAACGACATTTTCGCAAGGATGGTGAGCGGGGCACTTATGTCACCGCTGAAGGCCATCCCCAGGATCTGCCGGGCGTCCAGGAGCGTTGGCCGCATATCGAACGAATGTTGGCCAAAGCGCCTTTCCTGAAAATAGTGCCGATGATCGGGAGCCTGGGCTGCCCTTACAGCTGCAGCTTTTGCATCGATTCGGTGGTGAAATATCAACCGCTTTCCTTTGAGAAGATGAAAGCCGATCTGCGCTTTCTCCGGACGAAGATGAGAAAGCCGATGGTGGGCTGGCATGATCCCAATTTCGGCATCCGGTTCGATGACTATCTTGGAGCCATGGAAGAGGCGGTTCCACCGGGCAGCGTCCGGTCGATAGCGGAAACCTCGCTCTCGATGCTGACCGAAGAGAATGTGAAGAGAATGAGTAAAAACGGTTTTCGGGTCATGCTGCCGGGAATAGAATCGTGGTATGATATGGGGATTAAGTCGCGCATGCGTAAGGTCATGGGGATGGAGAAAGTAGAGCAGGTTGCCGAGCAGATCAACATGATCCAGGAATACATACCCTACGTGCAGGCGAATTTCGTTCTTGGGCTCGACAGCGATGAAGGGGAAGGGCCTTTTGAACTGACCAAGAAATTTGTCGATTTATGCCCGGGTGTATTTCCCACCTATAATCTGCTTACCGCTTATGGCCGGAGTGTTCCGCTGAACCTTGAATACCAGTCGGCCGAGCGTATGGTACCGATGCCCTTTCCGCTGCTGAACAACGACAAGGCGATGAACGTAAGGCCTAAGAACTATGAGTGGGTCGAATTTTTCACCCACCTGAAGGATCTGTTTGAGTACACCTTCTCCAAAAAGGCGATACGCCGACGGTTTTTCAGCAACAAGGGGATCAGGATAAAATTGATGAATTATTTCAGGGCGAATACCCAGGGCAAGCGTCACGTCCGGTACTATGAGAATGTGTTGGACAAGCTGGAGAATGAACCGGATTTCAGGGCCTTTTTCGAGCAGGAGACTACCGAGGTGCCGGAGTTTTTCCGAAGCAGAATCGTCGATACACTGGGACCGCTTGCCGAGTGGCTGCCGGAAGGAGGGCTCAACCATGATGCCTATGCCTATCTGAAAGCTGTTGATACAGGTGAAAATGAGTTGTATCTGCCTAAGGCGTCTTAGAAGGGAGACGAAGTGAAAAGTGAAAAGGGAAACGTGAACGTCAAAACCACCGGTAGATAGTCTGGCCTGTAATTTAACGTTCTAACTTCCTCACAATCTAAAAATTTAGATAAAATGAGCGCATGTGTGAGGAACCAGTTAGACCGTTAGATTCTTTATAAAATAGCAAAGTAGCAGAAGAAACATTTCTCATTCCCAATTTTCTATTCCCAAGACCATCACTGATTTAAAAGAAAAAAATATATTGATCCCATATCGCGTTGGTTTTTAAAAA
>JAWVYR010000315.1:0-3033 GCA_033722635.1 Balneolaceae bacterium
AGTCCGATGATTGAACGAAGGCTGAAATTAGGGATAATGAGGAGCCTGGTCACCTTTTCTATGGTGATTCTGCTGGCAGCACTGCCCGCGCTGCTGCTGGCACAGGATATGGAGTTTCTGCCGGATGAGCCGATCGGCCATATGAATGATTTTGCCAAGCTGATTGACCAGAACCGGCAGGAGATGCTGGAGAACAAGTTGCGCAACTATCGCGACACCACCACCAATGTGATCGCCATCGCCACCCTTCCCGATCTGAACGACTTCCCGATCGAGGAGGTCGCTACCAAACTTTTCAATGACTGGAAGATGTGGCATGAAGATCGCTATAACGGCATTCTCATTGTCATCGCTCCCAACGAGCGGGAGATGCGCATCGAAGTGGGATATGGACTTGAAGGAGCGGTTCCTGACGTCGTAGCAGGACGAATCATCCGCGAGGTTCTCGCTCCCAGTTTCAAGCAGGGCGATTTCTACGAAGGGCTCGACCGGGCCACCACTATCATGATCGACCTGGCCGAGGGGGAGTACGAGGGCAACCTCACCAGGGAGCGAAGCAGCAGATCAGAGGATGACATCGCGTCACTGATCGTCTTCTTTCTATTTATCGCGTTTGTGATCTATGTATCATCTCGCCGCGGGGGAGGCAAAAACGGCCGCAGACGTCGAACCCTGGGCTCGGGCGGTTTCATCTGGCTGGGCGGTGGTTCCGGCAGCAGCGGCGGTTTTAGCTCTGGAGGCGGCAGCTTCGGCGGATTCAGCGGAGGCGGCAGCTTCGGATCGGGCGGCGGCGGTGCCAGCGGCGGCTGGTAATTCACTGAAAACCGATCCCTGTGCTGAGCCCGATGAAAAAGTTGTGCAGGTCCAGCCCCTGTCCGGTGTCATCGACCGAATTCAAACCATATCCCACGCGTGCCTCGATGATGATAAGCTTGCTGCTGTAGCGGACATCCAGCCCCGCTCCAGCCAAAATTCCCCACTCTACCGATGACAGCTCGTCAAGGGTTACGGTACTTCCGGTGATAAGGTTTTCGGTATCCTGATCCAGCAGAAAACCAACCGAAGGACCCGCAAACAAATTGACCCTGGATCCCCCGCTGGTAGGAACAATATATTTGAGCAACAGGGGAACCTCCAGATAGCTCAACTCAAAATTCTGAATCAACAGGGCACCCGATGTCTGCCTGATCCTGGATTCTCCCCCTTTTTTAGAGTAAAGCAGTTCCGGTTGAAGTGCTATCTTGTCACCCAGCACCTTCGAGTAGAAAATACCGGCGTGTATGCCGCTCCTGAAACTATTCGTCTCGGCATCGTCACCAAGAATCGAGGAAAGATACAATCCCCCCTTCACTCCGTAGGAATCCTCCAATATCCCAAAAACCAGTTCCTTCTGCTGGGAATGAATATCTGCGATGAACACCAGATTCAAAACCAGGATCAGTGATCCTGCCAGTAGCTTTATCTTCATATGATCAGTCTGTAGTTACCGTTCGGTATTCAAAACTACTTCTGACGTCATAATATTGCTGGAGGTCGACATCTGCAAACAGTTAATCACTCCGCGGTAACTTCCGGATGATCTTTTTGCGGCGTAGAAGGCGTTTTCCTGTCGTACTCCTCGAGCGTAAAATCGTCCACCTGGACAAGATCCACCCGGGCATCCTCCGCTCTGCGTACCAAGGCAGCTTCATCCTCGCTGATAATGCCCTTCTCCAAAGCGGTATCGATCAGGAAACGGGGCTGCTTTTTGGGCAGCTCTTTGCTCTTCGTCGCTTTACGCAGCTTCCGATACACCGGTTCGGCTTTTTCATTCATTTCCAGGGCGTATTCGTAGCGGCCCACCGCTTCGGACCGGTCATCCGGGATATAGATGCCATCCGTGAGACGATCCCGTAGCTCCCCGGTCTGCTGCATCTCCTGGGCAACTTTATGACCCAGCTTATCCGACGGCATGGTGCCGATACGGTTTATGCGCGACCACAACGCTACCGGACCCCTGAATATCCAGCTGAATCCGGGTATGCTCAGCTCCCGGTAAAGTCCGTCGAACGCCTCCTGGATTTGGGCGAAGGCGTACTGCATCGACCATTCGAAGAAAGGCCGGTCCTCCTCTCGCTGTCCCTCGATATCGAACCGTCGAAGGGTGGCTGTTGCCAGGTACATCCAGCTGAGGATATCGGCAAACCGACCGCTGATCTTCTCCTTGACCTTCAACCCGCCGCCATAGGCTCCCAACGCCACATCCGCAAGAAATGCAAAGGAGGCGGAGGCCCAGGCGAGTCGCCGGTAATATTTGGCCGCCCGTCCGCCCACCGGAGAGGAAGCGAGGCGCCCCCGGGTAAGACTCAACAACAAGGCCCTCGCCTTGTTGCGGACCACATGCCCGATATGTTTCCAGAATGCATCATCAAATTTTTTGGCATCTTTCTCCGTCAGCGCCTTGATCTCATCGTAGGCATAGGGGTGACAACGAATTGCCCCCTGTCCGAAAATGATCAGGCTACGGGTGAGAATATTCGCACCTTCAACCGTGATGGCGATGGGCATGGCGATATAGCCGTGAGCAAAGATATTTCTCGGTCCGCGCTGCACGCTGGTGCCGCCCTGAATATCCATAGCATCATTGATGATAATGCGTGCCAGCTCGGTAAAATTGTACTTCGCTATCGCGGTGACCACCGAAGGCTTTTCCCCGATATCCAGCCCGCCGCAGGTATATCTGCGTCCCGCTTCCATCAGGTAGGTGAATCCGCCGATGCGGGCCATCGCCTCCTCGATACCTTCGAACCGGCCGATATTAATTCCAAACTGCCGCCGTACCGCCGCATACGCCCCGATAGCACGGGTGGCCATTTTGGCTCCTCCGGTGCTTTGAGCCGGCAGCGAGATACCACGCCCCACTCCGAGTGATTCCATCAGCATCCGCCAGCCGTTGCCGGCCTGCTCCCTGCCGCCGATGATCGCATCGATGGGAACCACAACATCCTTACCTGCAACCGGGCAGTTGTAGAACGGCACACCCATCGGGTCGTG
>JAWVYR010000316.1:0-3022 GCA_033722635.1 Balneolaceae bacterium
ATGGAGCCCACGATCTCCACCCCCTCCCTTTGGAGATCGGCCGACCATACAATCACCGCACTTAAAAGTATGAGTATCAGCGAACGGGGCGTCCGGGGTGAAAAATTCTTCAGCAGGAACAGCATGACAATACCCGTCAACCCGATTCCCAGCGTCAAGGGATGAACGGCTTCGGTATGCGAAAAAAATGCGGTTGCCACCACGTATATGTGCTGGCTCTGCGGCAGCTCAACGCCACTGAGATTCTGAAGCTGTGTAAAAGAGATGATAATGGGCGCAGCTGCCGTGAAACCGAGTATGACCGGTTTGGATAACAGATTTACAATGAAGCCCAGACGGGCGATCGACATGGCAACCTGGGTGATCCCAACCACGATGGTCAGAAGCATCACCAGCTGAATGAATCTCGTGGAACCCGGCTCAGCGATCAGGCTTATGCCTGCGGATACGATCAACATATCGATGGCGACGATCCCCACCGACAGCTGTTTGCTGGTGCCGAACAGTGGGTATATCAACAGCGGTACGAGAGAAGCATATAACCCGTATACGGCCGGTATGCCGGCCAGAACTGCATAAGCCATCCCCTGCGGAATCAACATCACTCCCACTGTCAGGCCGGCCACCAGGTCGCCTTTCAGCGTGCTGCGCTCATAGTCGGGAAACCATCTGAGAATCGTTAATTTTGAAAGAATCCAGCTGTAGATCTTTCCGAGTTTCATCACCTGTCGACACCAATCGGGTGTTTATCTGAGTTGGATCGAAAATACATAAATAATTGAATGGAGTTCTAATCTTTCATCGACAAGCAGCAAACTTTTTGTTATTTATGGCGGTATGACAAAACTCGGTCTGCACGGGAAATAAATAATAAAGGATGAGCTCCGAAAATCGAGGCAATCCCTATCTGATCATATTCTCGCTCTGGTTATTGGTGTTTGCGGCCAGCAGCCAGATTATGATCATAGCTCCAATCCTTCCCAGGATCAGCGAACAGCTTGTGATCAACGAATCGCTGCTCGGAACGCTGGTCAGTGCCTATGCCGTGATGGTCGGGTTATTCGCGCTAATCACCGGCCCCATATCCGACAAGATCGGGCGCAGGAAAATTCTGCTGCTGGGTACCGGCGGGATGACCCTGGCCTTGTCCCTTCACGGTTTCATCCAGGGCTACTACACCTTCCTGCTGTTCCGTGGACTGGCAGGAGCGGCGGGCGGGGTGTTGAGCGGTGCAGCGGTATCCTACGTCGGCGACTACTTCCCCTATGAAAAACGGGGATGGGCAAACGGCTGGATCATGAGTGGTATCGCCATGGGACAAATTCTTGGAATACCGTTGGGAACACTCGCAGCCGAGTATTTCGGATTCCGAACTCCTTTCCTGATATTTGGCGCTATCATGCTTGCTGCATTTCTTCTGGTAGCCGCGGCGGTACCCCAGCCCGATGTCCACCTGCAGAAGAGCAAAATAACCGTCGCCGGAACCGTCAAAAAATATCTGCTGCTGCTCAGCAAGACCGAAATCCTGGCGGCAAGCGCCACCTATTTTCTGATGTTCGGAAGTATCTCGGTGTATGTGGTGTTTCTGCCTACCTGGCTGGAGAAATCGTTCGGCGTATCGGGCGATGCCATCGCCTCCCTCTTCTTTGTCGGGGGGATCGCCAACGTAATCACCGGGCCACAGGCAGGTAAGCTGTCGGACCGCCTTGGACGTAAAGGGATCATCATCTACTCCTGTCTGGGTATCGCCCTGGTCATGGGCTTCACCACGGTTGCCATTCAATCCTTCTGGGTAGCTTATATCATCTTCTTTATTACTATGGTGCTGGTTGCCATGCGTATCAGCCCTTTCCAGGCGCTTGTAACCGAACTGGTGAAGTCGAACCGACGAGGGTCACTGATGAGCTTGCTGGTGGCGATCGGGCAAGTGGGATACGGACTTGGCGGGGCTGTAGCCGGTCCTGCTTATGTAGGTGGCGGTTATCTCAGCAACACCCTGATCGCTGCCGTCATGATGATTTTGATGGCCTGGCTGGTTTGGAAATACCTGCCGGAGCCCGAGTTGAAGAGTCCGCCTGAATAAAGATTTTTTGGCTGCTTTACCATTTAGTAAAGTAAATGACATGTGTTATATTTGCCTCGTCATCTATTAAATCAACTTATTCTGCATGGAAGCACCCTACCACCCGACCGAATTTGATGAAAAACTGGATCGCATGAACTGGTTAAGTGGCAGCGGTTTCATTCTTCTGCACCTTTCCTGTGTGCTGATCTTTTGGGCCGGCTTCAGCTGGGTGGCCTTGGCCGCCCTGGCCGTTAGCTATCTGGTACGCATGTTTGGAATCACCGCGGGATTTCACCGTTATTTTTCACACCGCACTTTCAAGACCAGCCGGTTTTTTCAGTTTATCCTGGCCTTTATCGGTACCTCCTCGGCACAAAAGGGGCCACTCTGGTGGGCTGCACATCACCGGCATCACCACAAGTATTCCGACAGCGAAAAAGATCTGCATTCGCCAATTCAACGGGGATTCTGGTATTCCCATGTGGGATGGATACTCAGTGACCGCTTCAAGGACACCAACTGGAAACTGGTGAAGGACCTGATGCGGTTTCCAGAGCTCAAGTTCCTGAACCGCTATCACCTCCTTCCGCCGGTCCTGCTCGCCATCGGCACCTTCCTGTTCGGCGAACTGCTGAACTACTACCTGCCCCAGCTCGGTACCTCCGGCTTCCAGATGCTGGTATACGGATTCATCGTCAGCACCGTGCTGCTCTATCACGGTACATTTACCGTAAACTCACTGGCCCATGTTATCGGCAAAAAGCGTTTCGAAACCAACGATGACAGCCGGAATAATTTATTCATCTCCATCATCACGCTGGGCGAAGGGTGGCACAACAACCATCATCGGTTTCCTTCATCAGAACGGCAGGGATTTTACTGGTGGGAGATCGATGTCTCCCATTACATTCTCAAGGTTCTCTCATGGTTCAGAATTGTCTGGGATCTGCGCGTTCC
>JAWVYR010000317.1:0-3022 GCA_033722635.1 Balneolaceae bacterium
AGAACTTGGTCAACTTTTTCAGAAACGGCCTGAACCGACTGACCGGGGTCGGTAGGTGTCATGATCTGCTGCTGCTCCATAAGGGATAACGGCAGTGTAATACCGGTTACGAGAAGAATCAGGGCGGCTGCAACATAGACGGGTCTCAACTGTATCTGGCGCGGCATCCAGATCGCTTCGATCCACTGCTCCAGTTTCTCCTGCCAGGAGATCGTTTTGACAGGCTCGGGCTGCTCTGCAGCTTCTATCCTGCTCATTACGTGATCTGCAAAGTGTTCGGGAACATCGAAACCGCTGGATCCCGGGAAACGGGAGAAAGACTCCTTTACCTGCTGTTCGAATCGCAGCAGGGAGCGCAGTTCAGGATCATCTGCAATAATATGCAGTGCTTCCTGCTCCTCTTCGGGAGTAAGGTCCCTGTCGATATATTTTCTAAGCAGCTCCTGTTTATTCATAATTTATTCCTTTTGCGCTACCGAAATAACGGCAGCGAAGGTCTTTGTTAGTTTTCTCAATATTGAAATCCATCCTGTACTTCAAATAGATCGTACTCCATCATCGTGCTCAATGAGGTGTACAGTGTTCGTTCGTACCGAAGCATTTTCCGCAATTTGGGGTCATCAGCGATCACATGAAGCGCATTCTGCTCTTCGTCATCCGAAAGCTCTCCCTCTAGATATTTTCGAAGCAAGTCGAGATTTTCCATAATTGATTATGAACTTTTGCTTTCCAGGTAATCTTTTAACTCTTTTCTTGCCCGATGTACACGTACTTTTAAAGCGCTGACCGAGACTCCCAACCGTTTAGACATCGCCTTGTAGGTCATATCGTCGCGGTATTTCATCAGGAACGCCTCGGCATTTTCGGAAGAGAGCTGATCCAGTGCATCTTCCAGCTGAGCCCGTTTTTCCACCCTTTCGATATCCTCATCAGGGGTTTCACCGGAGCTCATCCGGCCATCCAGATCATGTTCTTCCATCTCACTAAACCGGACATTTTTCCGTCTGATGTTTTTCACATAGTCCCGGCAGTGATTGCTGGCCAGGCTATACAACCATGATGAAAACCGGGCATTCTCTTTGAAGGAATCCAGCCGATTATACGTTTTAACGAAAATCTGCTGGGCTAACTCCTCGACGTCATCCTCGTCATTTACAAATCTGCGAACGACATAGAATACCATCCGAGAATACCGATCGACCAATAAACGGTATTTGGCCTTGTCTCCATCCAGTATATCCTGGATGATCTTCGACTCATTTTCTTCGGAATATTCCATTCATTCGATGATTGAGCCGAAATCGGTCAGTACGTCAACGGTACATCGGAAATCGGCTCCTGTATTATACAGTCACCGACTTCTGCAAGTACGACGACTGAGTTACTAAAAGGTTACTGCCCTGTTTATTAAAAAGATTCAACCATAAATAGTGCCCAAAACTACGGATTTAACACAATCTGTTTATTTTTAGGAAACGATATCAAAATTAAGACTTTTACAACAATTAGAGATATTAAACAAAGAAATTAAAATAGGTCCATCTTGCCAAATTCATTTGAGGATATACTGGATCAACTGCCGCAAATCGAGGAAACTGTAAAGACAAATAAGGAGATTCTGCTGGCCAACTTGGTGATGCTGGGTGAAATTCCCGCCCCCACCTTCGAGGAGCAGGATCGCATCGAATTTCTACTCAATAGGTTCAAGGAAGCGGAGTTGGCAAAAAACTCTATCGATGAAGTTGGAAATGGCATCGGTATACTGCGGGGGGATAACGGGGAGGGAAATATACTGATGGTAGCCCACGCCGATACGGTCTTTGGAGAAAAAGTGGATCATACCATCGATATAAAACCCGATAAGGCGGTGGGACCGGGTGTAGCCGACAACAGCCTGGGGATGGCCCTTCTGGCCTCGATCCCGAATTTGCTCGAAGCGCTCGAGATCACCCTGAATAAAAACCTTATCCTGATGGGGGCTACCCGCAGCCTGGGGCGGGGGAACCTGGAGGGACTGCGATTTTTTCTCTCCAATTTCAAGGATAAGATCGACGGGGCGATCGGGGTCGAGGGGGTGGAGCTGGGCAGGCTCTCACACACCTCGATCGGTATGAAACGGGGCGAAATAACCTGTTCCGTGCCCGAAGAGTATGACTGGACCCGATTTGGCTCGGCAAGTGCCATCCAGACGATCAACGATATCATCAACCGGATCAATGAGATTCGACTTCCGCAGCGTCCCCGCACCAGTATCGTGCTCGGGTCTATTGAAGGAGGCACCTCCTTCAACACCACTGCCCAGAACGCCACGCTTCGGTTTGAGATCCGTTCGGAATCGGCGGAAATCGTGAACGACATCGGTCGCAAAATGGACGAGATCGTCTCGGAAGTTTCATCCCGGACCGGCGATACCGTTGTAATGGATATCTTTGCCCAGCGGGAACCGGGCGGTATCGCCTACGCCCACCCGATGGTCCGCAGTACACGGCAGATTATGGAAACCCTGGAGATAGAATCCAGGCCGGGGCCGAGCACATCGGAACTCTCTACCTTTATTGAAAGGGAGATACCCGCAATCACGCTTGGACTTACCCACGGCGACAACCTCCATGAGAAAAACGAAACGATAGAAATCAAGCCAATCTTCAAAGGTATTGCACAGGTAATCGGAACGCTATTGACATTAGACGGAGGCAATTTTGAATAAGCTCAAGAACTGGATCAAAGATAACACCTACCACCATTCCCAGTTCTGGGATCTCAAAAAGTTGGTGGAAGCCAAAGAGGACCAGGGACTGGAGATCTCCCTATGTCTGCCGACGCTGAATGAGGAAAAAACGATCGGAAAAGAGGTGATCATCTTTCGCTCGGAGCTGATGGACCGCTATCCGTTGCTCGATGAGATCGCCGTAATCGATTCCGGCTCGGAAGACGACACCCGCAAGATTGCCGAGAATTTCGGGGCCGACGTCTACCTGGCCGACGAGATACTCCCGGACCTGGAAAAGAAAAAAGGCAAGGG
>JAWVYR010000318.1:0-3006 GCA_033722635.1 Balneolaceae bacterium
CTTCCTCGATCGTCTCGAGGATCTCCTGACGCTGCTCTTCCAGGTCGGATTCGATGAGCGCACGGTGGGATACCACAACGTTCTCCGCGTGCATGTTGAGTTTGACCACCTGAAATTCCATCGTTTTGCCAACATAGGCATCAAAATCGCGCACCGGACGAACGTCGATCTGCGATCCGGGAAGGAACGCGTCGATGCCCTGAATGTCGACTACCATACCACCCTTGATGCGGCGTACAATCTTTCCTTCAAGTACTTCGCCGGTTTCATAGGCCCGTTCTATCGTCTCCCAGGCCTGCAGGATGTCGGCTTTGCGGCGCGACAGAATCAGCTGGCCTTCGCGGTCCTCCACCCGGTCCAGGAATACCTCGATCTCATCACCGGGCTGGAGGTTTTCCACCAGCTCATTTGAAAATTCATTTACCGAAACGATTCCTTCCGACTTGAAGCCGATATCAACGACCACATAATCCTCATCGACCGAAACAACCCGGCCTGTTACAATCTCTTTCTCTTCAATTTCATTGAGGGTATCCTCATACATCGAAGCCAGCTCATGGAACTCCTCATCGCTGTAGTCCTCCGAAGCGGCCTGCAGTTCATCCATGGTATAGACCGTCTCGTCCACTTCGCCGGTGAAGGAAGGCACCTCTTCCGGTTCGATCTCTTCTTCAATATCTTCCTGTGTTACCGCTTCAGGGTCGGATTCTTCTCCTTCCTCGCCCTCACCCTCTTCTGCGCTCACCTCTTCGGTTTCCTGGTCGGCAGCTTTCGTTTCCGAAGTATCTTGTTCCTCGGATTGCTGATCGTCTGATTCAGCGTTCTCTTCAGCGGATTTACCGGTTTCTTCAACCGTTTCCTCCACCTCTTCTTCCCCGGTTACTGTTTCTTCCTCTTTCTTCTTCTCGGATGCGGTCCCGTTTTCGCGGGCTTCTTTTTCGTCAGTATTGTTTTGTTCTTGTTTCAGTTCTTCGGTCATTATGGTTTTGGTTATAGTGTATCTCATTCCCCGGTGAAAAGGAATGGGTTTTTAGTTATGGTTTTCGTTTATGTTTTCTTGCTTTTCGGTAATTCAGCTATATGTAAACAAATTAATTGTACCTGTTGTTCGAAGCCCAGATTCGTCGTATCTATCTCGATCGCATCATCCGGCTTCTTCAGCGGATCGGCCCTTCGCTGTGAATCTTTACGATCTCGCCGTCGGATATTTTCTCTCACCTCTTCGAGGTCGGTTTCTACGCCCTGCAGCCTCAACTCTTCAAAACGTCGCCTGGTTCGTGTTTCCAGATCGGCCGACATAAAAAACTTGAGATCGGCGTCGGGAAATACGGCGGTACCCAGATCCCGGCCTTCGGCAATATAGCCGTTGTCCGAAACCACCGACCGCATCAGTTCGTTGACCCTGCGGCGGCTTTCGGGCATCGATGCAACCCTGCTGACGTTTTCAGAGACTTCCATCTCGCGCAGCTTTCGGGTGACCTCCTCCCCGTCGATATAAACGCGAAAAAGGTGAGCTTCATACCTGAACGAAATCGATTTTTCATTCACCAACTCAAAGAACCGTTCCTCGTCGCATCCCGACTCCAGATAGATCAATGTAAGGGCACGATAGAGTGCCCCGGAATCGAGATACTGCAATCCCATTTTGTCGGCCACAGCTCTTGCGGTTGAACTCTTGCCCGAACCGGCCGGGCCGTCGATCACGATGATCATAATGGAAAGTCTCCCAAATTACCTTTCTTTTATGATTTTTTCAATCATTTCTTGTTTAAAGATTTCAGAAACTTTATTTTCCAAGTCTTTCTGATTCGGCAACCCTGATGATACAAAATTTTAGAAGGAACTATTAAGCTAAGCGAAGATATTTATGCCACAACATCAATCAGCTATAAAACGCGTTCGTCAGAATGAAAAACGGCGAAAACACAACCAGGCGCAGATTTCCAAGATGCGTACCCTGATCAAGAAGGTCTATGAGACCGAGGAGAAGCAGCAGGCCGAGAAACACCTGAAGGAAGCGACCTCCTACATCGACAAAGTAGCCTCCCGGGGTCTTATTCATCAAAACAATGCCGCCCGTAAAAAATCAAAGCTGACGACCTACGTTAACAACTTAGAATAAACTGGTGCAAGCAGCGCATTGTCGAACCCGGAATCAAAAGCACTTCTGATCATACTGGATGGCTACGGGATCGCTGAGAATCCCGAGGTAAGCGCGATCGACAATGCCGACAAGCCGTTCATCGATCATCTGTTCAATACCCATCCGCATTCCAAACTCTCCGCCAGCGGTGAGGATGTAGGCCTTCCGGAGGGGCAGTTCGGCAACTCCGAAGTCGGCCATCTCAATATCGGCGCCGGGCGGATCGTCTGGCAGGAACTTACCCGCATCAACCGGGCGATCGAAGATGAGTCCTTTTTCGAGAACGAAGCTCTGCTTGAAACCGCCGATCAGGCCCGAAAAAAAAACAAGGTCCATATTCTGGGTCTCTTCTCCGACGGGGGGGTCCACAGCCATATCGATCATCTCTATGCACTCCTGAAATTATTGAAGTCTGAAGATATCGACAATGCCTATGTTCACGCATTTACCGACGGACGGGATACCTCCCCCACCGGCGGTGTTGAATATGTGAAGCAGTTTAAGGAGAAGGTGAAAGATATCGGGCTGGGCACCATCGCCTCGATCGTTGGACGATATTACGCGATGGATCGTGATAACCGGTGGGAGCGAACCAGGAAAGCCTACGACCTGCTGGTCCACGGTGAGGGGGATCCGATCGATGATCCCATCGAGGCGCTTCGCTCATCCTATGAAGTGGAGGAGGTCACCGATGAGTTTGTAAAGCCAAAGCTGATCGACGATCGTCCCGATTCGCGCATCCAGCCGGGCGACACCGTCATATTTTTTAACATACGCGGCGACCGGGCCCGCCAGATCACCCGGGCACTGACCGAGGAGGGTTTTGACAAATTTGATGTGGAGGATCTGGATTTGCACTACAC
>JAWVYR010000319.1:0-3001 GCA_033722635.1 Balneolaceae bacterium
AAACGGATCACCCCGAAACATGATATCGGTGATGCGCGGTATCGGTACAACTGGAACACTCCGGTCAATATGAGCCACCACAACCCGCAGATTATCTACTTCGGATCGCAAAAACTGCTCCGCAGCCTCGACGAGGGTAAATCCTGGACCGAGATCAGCCCCGACCTGACCCACAACCTGCCGAGCGGCAATGTACCCTACTCCACGCTGACCACCATCGGAGAGTCGCCCCTGAAATTCAACGTGATATGGGCGGGCACCGACGACGGCAACGTGCAGGTGACCCGCGACGGCGGGGCCAGCTGGGGCCTGGTGTCGGATGATCTGCCGCAGCGGCGCTGGATCAGCGAGGTGCATCCCTCCCACCACGATCCGGCGACCGCCTATGTGTCGCTGAACGGCTACCGGTATGACGAGTTCAAGACCTACCTTTACAAGACCGACGATTACGGGCAAAGCTGGCAGTCGGTCAAGGGCAATCTTCCGGAGGATGTGGCCAACGTGATCGTGCAGGATCCCGAAGTGCCGGATCTGCTCTATGCCGGCCTGGATCACGGCACCTTCGTCAGCTTTGACGACGGCGGGGAATGGCACCTGGTGAACGGCATCCCCAATGTGGCCTCCTACGACATGGTGGTTCATCCGCGCGACCTGGAGCTGGTAATCGGAACCCACGGGCGCAGCATCTATGTGATGGACCTAAAGCCGCTGCACAAGGTAAGCGAACGGATGGACGACCCGATCGTGGCGATGGAGACCGAACCGGTCCGGTTCTCGGAACGGTGGGGCGAGCGAAGCGCACCCTACCGCGACGTGCGGGAACCGGAAGTGGAGTGGCTCTACTGGATCGGAGACAAGCAGGCTTCCGATCAAAACGTCACCATCCAGATTAATGATAAGGATGGCAAAACGGTAAAGACGCTCTCCACCGCCGGCCACTACGGGTTCAATCGCTTCAACTGGAACCTGATGACCGAGAAAGCCCAAAAGAAAGAGGAAACTCCGACCTATCTCGGCAAGGGAAAATATACGCTGATATTCAAGACAGCCGGCCAAACCGATGAAGTGGAGTTTGAAGTCAAGTAGATTTCTACTGATGCTGCTCGTTACCGCCCTTCCCATCTGGGGGTGTGGCAGCGGCAAGTCAGGCGGTGAAAACCGGCAGCCCAGGGGGCGGACTGTCGAATACACCCGGGATCTCTCCTTTCTTGACGCTGAGGGAAATACCATCACCACGATCGAAGTGGCGGTGGCCGACGAACCGGATGAGCGCAACCAGGGACTGATGGATGTGAATGAGCTACCCCGGGACAAGGGGATGCTGTTCATCTTTGACCGGGAGGAACCGCTCAGCTTCTGGATGGCCAACACCCCTTTGTCGCTGGATATCATCTTCGTAAATGCCGACAGCAGCATCGTGCGGATTCACCGCAACACGCAGCCCTTTGCCGAACGCAATTTTACCTCGGGCGAGCCGGCCCGTTTTGTGGTAGAGGTCAACGGGGGGTTCTGCGTCTCACACGATATTCGCGAGGGGATGAATGTTAGGTTTTAAACATAAGATGCGGTTCCTTCAGACACCGAATAGATCCTGAAACAAGTTCAGGATGACAAGGACAGCGGTGGATTTCAAGGGCGATATTCCCGTCAAAGCAAAAAATCTTGTCATGCTGAGCTCATCTCAGCATCTGCATTTGAGTGAAACCAGATCCTGAATAGATCCTGAATAGATCCTGAATAGATCCTGAAACAAGTTCAGGATGACAAGGACAGCGGTGGATTTTAAGGGCGATATCCCCGTCAAAGCAAAAAATCTTGTCATGCTGAGCTCGTCTCAGCATCTATAAGAAATTAAATTAGTAAGCCATCCCTCCTTCAATAAATAGCTAATTCATTTTGCCCCTGTTTCACTGTAAGGAATCATCGCTAAGGAGATCTATATATAGAAAAGAGCGATTACTATGAAATTTCAAAATATCGTCACCAAGAAAGGATATGTTTATATACTATCGAACTTTAAACGAAATGTACTTTATACCGGGGTAACCAGTGATATTGTCAAACGAATTTGGGAACACAGGATGGGTAATGGTTCTGTATTTACAAAAAAGTATAATCTTGTCTATCTGGTTTATTATGAGGAATTCAAACATATAGAACGGGCAATTGACCGAGAGAAACAACTTAAGAACTGGCACAGGGAATGGAAATTTAATCTTATAAAATCTAAGAATCCCGAGATGAAGGATTTATGGCCGTTAATAAGAAGATAGAACCTATTTAGATCCTGAAACAAATTCAGAATGACAAGGGGAGCGATGAATTTCAAGGGCGATATCCCCGTCAAAGCAAAAATCTTGTCATGCTGAGCCTGGCTCAGCATCTGCAGAAGGGTTGGCAATCATAAGATACGGGAAGTTAGAGGATTTATGTTTTCGCCGGCTCCTCGTCGTATTCCTCCAGGTATTCCTTCACCTTCAGCACGTTCTGCTTCGAACCGATGTAGATCGGGGTGCGCTGGTGGATCGCTTCCGGCTGGATCTCCATAATGCGGCCCTCCCCGTCGATCGCCATACCGCCGGCCTGTTCAATCACGAAGCTCAGCGGATTGCATTCATACATCAGCCGGAGCTTCCCGTCGGGATATTTGCTGCTGTGGGGATAGATGAAGATCCCCCCTTTCATCAGGGTGCGGTGAATATCGGCGACCATTGAACCGATATAGCGGGCGGTGTATGGGCGGCTGGTCTCCTCATCCTCCACCTGGCAGTATTTGATATACTTTTTCAGCCCCTGGTCCCATGAGTTGTAGTAGCCCTCATTGATGCTGTAGATGGTGCCGTACTCCGGCATCTTGATGTCATCAAACGAGAGGATAAATTCACCGATGCTCGGATCCAGCGTGAAGACCGATACCCCGAGGCCGGTTGTATAGACCAGGATGGTACTGGAGCCATAGAGCACGTAGCCCGCGGCCACCTGCCTGACACCCGGTTGCAGT